>USIL01000117.1:0-5425 GCA_900554655.1 uncultured Collinsella sp. | reverse complement strand
CGGTGCTGTCAACCATGTTTTCGTCGTTTACCGCTTACGTGTTCCTGGTCTTTACGCTGCTGTACCCGCCCTGCGTGGCGTCCATCGGCGCCGTCAAGAGCGAGCTGGGCACGCGCTATGCCGTTGCTGTGTTCGCGTTTCAGGTGACGGTCGCCTGGATCGTGGCGTTTGTCGTGCATTCGGCGGGCATATTGCTGGGTTTGGCTTAGTTATTTATTGACGGCGCAACCTCTGTGTATTGAGTTGATTGCGGCCCCGCATCTGTACTGACGGATGCGGGGCCGTTGCTATATAATCGCCCACCGCCCAAGACAATCGGAGAGGTTTCCTACATGACTCAGGCAAGACAAGATGGCATCTCACTCAAGCAGTGGCTCCCGCTTATTGGGCTCGCCTGTTGCGCGTTCGTATTCAACACGTCGGAGTTCATGCCCATCGGTCTTCTGACTGATATTGCCGCATCGTTCTCGCTCACGGAGGCCCAAGCAGGCATCATGATCTCGGTCTACGCCTGGGGCGTCATGCCGCTGTCGCTGCCGCTTATGGTGTTTGCCTCGCGCTTTGAGTTCAAGCGGATGCTGCTCGGCGTGCTCGCCGTGTTCTCGCTGGGCCAGTTCCTGTCCGCCGTGGCTCCCACCTATCCTATTTTGGTTTGCGCACGTCTGGTGGTCGCCTGCGCGCATGCCGTGTTCTGGTCGGTCGCCTCGATTATGGCCTCGCGCCTGGTCGACAGTCGCCACGGAGCGCTCGCCATCAGCATGATCGCCACGGGCTCGTCCATCGCGCAGATCTTTGGCCTGCCGATCGGCCGCGCCATCGGGCTGGCCGTGGGCTGGCGCATGACGTTTGCCGTGGTCGGGGCCCTCTCAGCCATCGCGGTCGTCTACCAGGCCGCGGTGTTCCCGGCCATGCCGGCGGGCGAGCGCTTTACCGTCAAACAGCTGCCCGAGCTGCTCAAGAATCCGTTCCTGGTCGCGCTCTACGCGGTCACGGTTTTTATGGCGACCGGCTATTACGCAAGCTACAGCTACATTGAGCCTTTCCTGGCGCAGGTCGCACACGTCGACGCGGGCGCCATCACCATGACGCTGACGGCGTTTGGCTTCTCCGGTCTGGTGGGCAGCTGGCTGTTTGGCCGCCTGTTCGACGGGCATCGCTTCCCGTTCTTGGCTATCACGCTCTCCGGCGTGCCGGTGGCTCTGCTGCTTATGGGTCCGGTCGCATCGTCGCTCGTGGCAGTGCTTGCCGTCTGCGCGCTGTGGGGCTGCTGCGCCACGGCCTTTAACGTGGCGTTCCAGGCCGAGCTCATCAAGTACACGCCGGCGGATTCGTCGGCCGTCGCCATGTCGATCTTCTCGGGCCTGTTCAATCTGGGCATCGGCACGGGCACCGCAATCGGCGGTGCCGTGGTTTCGGGTCCCGGTATCGCTTGGATTGGCTTCGTGGGCGGGGCGATTACCGTCGTGGGCGTCATCCTCGCCATCACCGTGCTGTTCCCAGCCATCCGTCGCGCCAAGCCCGTCGCCTAATCACAACCCAGGAGGGTCGGGGTGGCTAAAAGAGCCCCGTCCCAAATTAACTACTCTGCTGGGCATACAATGGATGTCGTTGTGTTGAGCTTACCGGGAGGTTGCTATGTGGGCATACGAGACGACGTTCTACCAGGTCTATCCGCTGGGCTTTTGCGGAGCTCCGCGCGAAAACGCCGCGCCCGTTGCCGAGGATGAGCTCGCCCAGGCTGCCAACGACGCGCCCAACTCCGATGCCCCCATCATGAAGATCGCCCAGTGGGCCGACTACCTGCAAAAACTCGGTATTGGCGCCGTGCTCATCAACCCGCCGCTCGAGTCTGATAGTCACGGCTACGATACGCGCAGTCTGCGCCATATCGACCGCCGCCTGGGTGGGGATGCCGACTTTGCCGCCGTATGCGACACGCTGCATGCCCATGGCATCCGCGTGGTGCTCGATGCCGTCTTCAACCACGTCGGCCGCGGTTTTTGGGCCTTCCGCGACGTGCAGGAGCGCAAGTGGGACTCGCCCTACAAGGACTGGTTCCACATTAGCTTTGACGGTGACTCGTGCTACGGCGACGGCTTTTGGTACGAGGGCTGGGAGGGCCATTTTGAGCTTGTGAAGCTCAACCTGCAAAACCCTGCCGTGGTCGATTACCTGCTTGAGTCCGTGCGTCGCTGGTCCGAAGTCTTTGGCGTCGACGGTCTGCGCCTGGACGTCGCCTATATGCTCGATCGCGATTTTATGCGCCGCCTACACGCCTTTACCCGCGAGCTCAAGCCCGACTTCGTGCTGATCGGCGAGACACTCCACGGCGACTACAACCAGATCGTCAACGACGAGATGCTCGACTCCTGCACCAACTACGAGTGCTACAAGGGCCTGTACTCCAGCTTTAACTCGGTCAACATGTTCGAGATTGCCCACTCGCTTCATCGCCAGTTTGGCGGCGACCCCTGGTGCATTTATCGCGGCAAGCATCTGCTGTCGTTTGTCGACAACCACGACGTGCCGCGCCTGGCGAGCATCCTGACGGACAAGTCCTGCCTGCGCCCCGCCTACGGCATGCTCTTTGGCATGCCGGGCATCCCGTGCGTCTATTACGGCAGCGAGTGGGGAATTGCCGGCGAAAAGGGCGGCCCCGATGGCGATTGGGCGCTACGTCCTGCGCTCGATGAGCCCGCGCCCAACGAGCTGACGGCATTTGTCACGCAGCTGGCGCACCTGCGCTCGGCAAACGACGCGGCAGCCCGTGCCCTCAACTACGGTGCCTATCGCAACGTGGTGATCCAGAACAAGCAGCTGCTGTTCGAGCGCGCCTGCGACGATGCGACGGTGCTCGTGGCGGTCAATGCCGTGAACGAGCCCTACACCTTTGGAGCTGGCGAACTCAGCGGCTCCTTCGTCGACCTGCTTGCCGACGATGCGCCCACGGTCGAGCTGTCGGGTGCCCTTGAGCTTGCACCCTACGAGGTGCGTTATCTGCTGAGGGCCTAGGCCATGGCAGCGTCTGACGAGGGCTATCAACATATTGAGCATGGGTTTGAGCCCGTGTTCGACCAGCACTCGCGCGTTTTGGTGCTCGGGTCGTTTCCCTCGGTGCTTTCGCGCGCCAATGCCTTTTATTACGGCAACCCTCAGAATCGCTTTTGGCGCGTGATGGCCGCGTGCCTCGGTGTGCCCGTGCCGCCCAACGAGGGCGATCCTTTGGCAAGCGGTGAGCCCGCGACGCTCGATGCCTCGATTGCCGCCAAGCGGGCCATGCTGCTCAACGGCGGTGTGGCCCTGTGGGACGTGATCGAGAGCTGCGATATTAAGGGTTCGAGTGACGCCAGCATCAAAAACGTTGTGCCGGCACATATCGAGCGCATTACCGACGCGGCTCCCATTAAGCAGGTGATATGCAACGGTGGTACAGCTGGCCGGCTCTACAAGCGCTATCTACAAGAACGCACCGGGCTGCCGGCCATCGTTCTGCCGTCGACAAGTCCCGCCAATGCGGCATGGCGCCTAGAGCGCCTTGTTGGGCGCTGGCGCGAGGCCGTTGACTGGGGCGCTCTGTAATTTAGATATCTGATTGGGCGCGGGTGCCGAGGCGTTTCATGATGGCATGCCAGATCGGTGCGGGCAGCGCGGGCTTGACGCGCACCATGCCGTCGGCATCGACGCCTCCGGCATTGCCACCGCCAAGCAGCTGCGCATGCTCAATGGAGCAGCCCATGCGTACGGCGCCCACAAGCTTATCCATCGCTTCCGAAAATGGCCGACGCAAGAGACCCATGCGCGGGGAGTGGCGAAGCGCTGCGATGCCGGTGCCGGTGCAGACGACAACGCCGTCGCACCATGGCAGGTCACGTAGAAGACATGCCCGATACAGGCGGTCGAGGACTTCGTCCGTCTGCTTGGCGTTGTTGGACAGGGCCTGGACGACGACATAGACGCGTGTTTCTGTATTCCCAAGGCGATCGAGTATCTGCTCGACAGCGATCATAGCCTCATCGTCAAATGCATCATCAACAGCGAGCACTATGCCATCGACTGCACCGGCATCATCCGCCTTCAAGTCAACCGGGTGGGGGAGTACGGTGTCGGAAAGCCGGGCATAGGCGGCGATGGCATCCTGCAGGTCCCAAAGCAAAAACTCAAGATCGGTGCTTTCGGGAATACTGACAAACGCGATGTTATGCAGTGTTTTTGGTACATCGCCGCGCGCGGTCGTCTCCATGCCGCCTCCTTTCCGGTTGGTTTCCGTTTAGGTTACACCGTCTGGTGGCGCTCCGCCGCGCTATCCTAGTGCAACCCTTACGAAAGGAACGCCATGCGTCTGCCCATGAATACCTCGCTTGCCACGCTTAAGCCCTCCGGTATCCGCCGGATCAACGCACTCGCCGCCCAGCATCCGGGGTGCATCGCGCTTGCGCTTGGCGAGCCCGATTTTCCCACGCCCGATGTGATTAGCGCCGAGGTGACCGCCGCGCTGGACCGCGGTGACACGCACTATCCGCCCAACAACGGTCGCCCCGCCCTGCGTGAGACGTTGTCTGCCTACATGGGGGATGCGGGCCTTACGTTTTCGGCCGACGAGGTCATCCTGACCGACGGCGCGACCGAGGCACTGTCGGCAACATTCATTGCTATGCTCAACCCCGGCGATGAGGTCATTATCCCCACGCCGGCCTTTGGCCTGTACGAGAGCATCGTCGTGGCCAACCACGCCAAAGCGGTCTTTTTGGATACGGAGCCTGCGCAATTCCAGATTGACGAAAACGCACTTCGCGCCTGTGTGACCCCGGCGACCAAGGCCATCGTTATCTGCTCGCCCAACAATCCCACGGGCTGCATTCTTAACGCGGCATCGCTCGACGCCGTGGCGCGCGTAGCAGAACAGTCGGGCATCTACGTGGTCTGCGACGACGTATACAGCCGCCTAGTCTATGTGGATGGCTATGAGCGTTTTGCCCAGCGCCACCCGGAGCTACGCGAGCAGACGGTGGTCATCGAGAGCTTTTCCAAGCCCTGGGCTATGACCGGTTGGCGCCTGGGCTGGCTCGCAGCGGCAACCCCCGTCATCGCCGAGATCGCAAAGGCCCACCAATACTTAGTATCGAGCGCCGTCTCCTTCGAAATGGACGCTGCAGCCCGAGCCCTCACCGTCGACCCAACCCCCATGCTCAAAGTCTACCGAGCCCGCCGCGAGCGCGTACTCGAAGCCTTAAACGCCATGGGCCTCGACGTAGTAGAGCCCGCAGGAGCCTTCTATACTTTCCCGAGCATCAAAAAGTTCGGCCTAACCAGCGAAGACTTCTGCATCAAAGCCATCAAAGAAGCAAACGTAGCCCTAGTCCCGGGAGACTGCTTCGGAACCGAAGGCCACATTGCCGAAGGAACCAATGAGAAAGCAAATCCCAGA
>USIL01000116.1:0-5457 GCA_900554655.1 uncultured Collinsella sp. | reverse complement strand
TACTACGATGAATCCGAGATTCCTGACCACACCCGCATTTTTGCAAATATCGCAAGTGTTCTACCTGCGGTTTTGTAAGTGCGCAATTTGCCGTGGTCGGAGATATGCGGTTCATCGTAGTAAACCGGCATAGTTTTGAAATGGCATCAAATTGGCGGCAGCCAGCGGCTAGCCTCGCAGATAGGCGATGGCGATTTGGGTGCGGTTGCGTAGCCCCATTTTGGCTAGGATCGAGCTGATGTGGTTGCGCACGGTGCCTTCGCCCATATAGGCGGTGGCAGCGATCTCCTTGTTGTCGAGGCCGCGGGCGATGAGCTCGGCGACTTCGAACTCGCGGTCGGTCAGGCCGGCAAAGGCGGCGGGCCGGCGGGTCGCGCCGGCCTCGACGTCCGCCCCATCAAAGTTGATATCTTCGATCGCCTTGCCCTCGAGCACGCGTTTGCCGTCCATGACCTGCGCCAACGCCGGCGGAATGGCAGCGACATCGGTCTTGATCAGGTAGCCGCGGGCGCCCAGCTTGAGCGCCGACACAATGTACTCGTCATCCGAGAACGTCGTCAGAAACACCACGCGCGCCGCAGGGTCGTGCTCAAGGATCTCGCGCGCGGCCGAAAGGCCGTCGCGTCCCGGCATCTGGATGTCGAGCAGCGCGATATCGGGTGCGTGCTCGGCGTAGAGCGCCACCGCATCGTTGCCGTTGGCACCGGTGCCCACCACTTCGATCTGCGGCTGGGCGCCCAAGATAATCTTGAGCGAATCGACCACCAAGCGGTCGTCGTCGACAACGATGAGCCTCATCGGCCCTCATCTCCTTGCTGTTTGGGAACGGTGGCAAACACACGCCAGCCGCCGGCGCCGGCACGCGGGCCGGCGGTGAAGGTGCCGCCAAGCGCCTCGATGCGCTCGCGCATGGAGGCGAGCCCCATGCCCTCCGCGGTGCCGCGGCCGCTTGCTTGGACCTCATCCACGCCATCGTCGGTAACAATGAGCTGGTAAAACGACGGATGCTCCATGCACCGTACGGTGACGGTCTGGGCGCAAGCGTGGCGTATGGTATTGGAGAGCGCTTCGCGCAGGACCGCTGCAAAGCAGTTGGCGACGTTTGCGGGCGCATGTTCGGCCATAACTTCAAGCTCAATCTGCGGGCCGCCGTCCGAGCGTGTGCCTTCGACAATGCGTTCGAGCTGCACGGAAAGGTCGACGGCGTTGTCGTTGAGCGCGTGGACGCTGGCGCGCACGAGCTGGAGCGCCTCGTCAACCGTGCATTTAACGTCGGCGAAATCGGCGGCGACGCCAGGCTCGTCGGCGTGGACCACGCGTAGGGCTTCGGCCTGCAGTGAGGCGCGCGTGAGCTGGTGCCCGACGTTATCGTGGATCTCGCGCGCGATGCGGGCGCGTTCGGCGAGCGTCGCGAGCTCGACTTCGTAGTCCTGGCGATCGGCAAGATCGCGGTTGCGCGCCTCGAGCGCGAGGGCTCGTTCCTGCAGCTCGTCGCGGGTGCGGCGCATGCGCCGCTGCTCGCGCTCCAACTGGGCGGTGCGTAGCGATAGCAAGGTGGCGGCAACCGAAAGGATGGCGGTCAGCAGGAGCGTTCGTGCGGTAAGCGCATCGGCGCGAAGGTCCGCGACGAGCGCAAAGGCAAAGACGGAGCCAATGCCCAACGCGACCCAGGCGTGCTCGCGGCGCACGCGTCGCGCGATGTCATAGAGGGCGAGAGGCGCAAACGGCACAAACGGCGGCACGAAGACAGCCGCGATGATGCAGGCGTAGCTCGCGGCCTCGCTCACACGGCGGGCGCGGTTTCCCTGTACGACCTCGGCCAGCGAGGTGGCAATAATGCCAAGGCAAAACGCCACAACCAGACGAGCGTCCACGGCAAGACCCATGGCGGCCGCAATACAGCACGCCAGCACGATCGATTTGTCGAAAAGCCTGTTCATACGGGTATTGTACGCGAAGCTGCGCGTGGTGGAGGGGCCGCCTAGCGCAACCGTGACATTCCTCCCGCACGGTGGGGCGGTCGCGTCAGCGGGCCACGCGACCGAGCCCCCGCACTCGTGACAAAGCTCACTGGTGCGCGCCGTCCGCTCCTGCGATGATGCAATCGTACCGGGCCGCAATCAACAGAAGGGCCGCCTCATGACAGACATCGTCCACGTCGAAAACCTCGTCAAGCGCTACGACGACCTTATCGCGCTTGACCACTTTAACCTCAGCATCGCCCCCGGCGAGATCTTTGGCCTGCTGGGCCCCAACGGCTCGGGCAAGACCACGTCCATCAACTGCATTCTGCAGCTGCTCGCCTACGACAAAGGCACCATCGAGCTGTTCGGCGAGCCCATGACGCCCGCCCGCTACGACCTCAAGCGCCGCATCGGTGTGGTGCCGCAGCAGGTGGCGGTGTTTGACGAGCTTACGGTGCGCGAGAACATCGACTATTTCTGCAGCCTTTACGTCAACGACCGCAAGCGCCGCCGCGCGCTGGTGGACGAGGCGATCGACTTTGTCGGGCTGGGCGACTTTACCAAGTTTCGCCCCGGCAAGCTCTCGGGCGGCCTGGCGCGTCGCCTCAACATCGCCTGCGGTATCGCGCACAAGCCCGAGCTCATCTTCTTTGACGAGCCCACGGTGGCGGTCGACCCGCAGAGCCGCAACGCCATCCTGGAGGGCATCTGCCGCTTGCGCGACGAGGGCGCCACGGTGGTGTATACCAGCCATTACATGGAGGAAGTCGAGCAGATTTGCAGCCGCATCATGATCATGGACGGCGGACGTGTGCTGGCGCAGGGCACCAATGACGAGCTCAAACGCATGATTCAAATGGGCGAGCGCGTGACTGTCGAGGTCGGCGCCGTCGAGACCGCCACGGTCGAGCGGCTGCGCGCCCTCGAGCACGTGCTTTCGGTTGAGCTGTCCGGCGGCGAGCTCGTCTGCACCTGCGAAGCGAGCCCGCACAATTTGGTCGACATCCTCGACACGCTGCGCGCCGCCGATGTGGCGCTCGGCCGCGTGTGGAGCGAGCCGCCGACCCTCAACGACGTGTTCCTCGAGATCACCGGCCGCGAGCTGCGCGACTAGGGGGCAGTCATGTTCAACACCATCATCACTACGGTCAAGACGCTGCTGCGCCGGCCGAGCACGTGGGTCTGGGGCGCTCTCTTTCCCATCGCACTTTCCACGATGTTCATGTTTATGTTTGCGAATCTGAGCTCTGACGGCACGGTCGACCCGGTACCGGTTGCCGTCATAGCGGACGAGGCCTGGGATGCCTCGACCTTTAAGGACGTGGCCGCTTCGCTTGCCAAGGCAGGCGACGACCAGCTGCTCGAGATCCACGAGCTCGACGACGCAGCCGATGCGAACCGTGTGCTTAAGGCCGGCGAGGTCGCGGGCATCTATACGGTCGACGACGCGGGCGCACCCAAGCTCACGTTGCTGTCGAGCTACGACAGCTCGCGTGCCTCAACGGTGCTCACCGACCGCAGCATTCTGGAGACGGTGGCAAGCTCGTATACACAAAATGCCGAGCTCATGTCTCAGATTGCCCAGGACAACCCGGCGGCGCTCGCCGACCCGGAGGCGGTTGCGCGCGCCCTGTCGCTCGAGGGCGGCACCCGCCGCGTAAGCCTGACACGCACCACACCCGATGGCACGGTCATCTACTATTACGCGCTCTTTGGCCTGGTCGCGATGATGTCTGCGGAGTTTGCCGCCTTGAGCGTCGTCGATCTGCAGCCCAATCTGTCGGGCCTTGGCGCGCGCCGCTGCGCGGGCGGTCTTTCCAAAACGGCGTCGCTGGCCGGTATCTTTGTGGGCTCGTGGCTGGTCTCCTTTGCCTCGATGGCGATCGCGATCGGCTACGTGCGCCTGGTTGTGGGCGTCGACTTTGGCGGGCGCGAGGGGCTGTGTCTGGTGGGCGGTGCCGCTTCCGCGCTTGCCGCCACGGGCTTGGGACTCTTTGTGGGCACGCTTCCCGTTAAGGGCGGCAAGGCATCCAAGTCGGGCATCCTCACAGGCTTTGCCACCACGTGCGCTTTGTTCGCTGGGCTCTACGGCGAACCGGCGATGGCGCTTGCCGATGACGTCGCCCGCGCCTGTCCGGCCGAGTGCTGGCTCAACCCCGTCAAGCTCATCTGCGACATGTTCAACCGCCTGTATTTCTTTGAGGACCTGGATCCTTTTGCCGTTCGCGCCGGCGCACTGGTCCTCATGGCACTGCTGTTCGTTGCCGCCGCCACGCTGATCTTTGGAAGGAGCCGCTATGAGCACCTTTAAGACCGCGCTTCGCATGGCGCTCGCTCACCCGTTCTACCTGCTCATCTACACGGTGTTCATTTCGCTGATGGGCGTATTCATCGCGGCATCGGTGAGCTGGAACTCGTCGCAGCTCACCGAGTACAAGCCCTACGACGCCAACGTGATCGTGGTCGACCGCGATGGCAGTGATCTTTCACGTGCGCTCACCAAGCACCTAGGTTCGCGGTTTGACCTGGTCACGGGCGTCGGCGATGACACGTACGACCTTGCGGACGCGCTCTCCAAGAGCAACAGCGCCAAGGGCAGCGCCGACTGCGTGTTCTTTATCCCGGAGGGGTTCGAGGACGACCTGGTCGCGGCTGCCCGCGCGGGGGAGTCCCTGCCCAAGCTCGATGTGACCTACGGTGCCGGCACCATGGCGGCGGCGCTTTCGTCTGCCGAGGCCTCGCGCTGGATCTCGCTCGCGGGCGCTGCGGCGGCGCTTGAGCCCACTGCCTCCAACGGCGACGTTGCCAAGGCCGCCGAACATGCCGCTGCAAAGCGCGCGGAGGTCCAGATCGAGCGGGTCAAGGTCGACTCGGCTGCTGCCGCCCCGCTCGAGTCGTACTTCAACTTTGGCGCGTACGCGATTATCTCGTCGGTCATCGTATCGGTGGGGTTGGTGTTCTCGGGCATGAACGAGCCCGAGCGCGTGCGTCGTATGGATGCCGGCCCAATCTCCGAGCGCCAACGTTCGCTTGCCGTGTTTGCCGCCGCCGCCGTGCTCACCGTCTGCATCTGGTTTGTGTCGAGCATGATGGGCGTCGTGGGCTTTGCCGGCGCGGTCGCCGAGGTCGGCGTGGGCCGTGTGTGCCTGGCACTGGCGGCGACGTTTGCCCTGGCGTGCACGCCGCTGGCCGTTGGCTTTGCCCTTTCGAGCCTGGGTGCGCGCGAGGAGCTGCTCAATGGCGTGGGCAACCTGCTCGGCATGCTCATGACGTTTTTGGGCGGCGCTTGGATGCCGCTGTCGCTGATGGGCCCGGCCGTGCAGACCGTGGCGCACTTTGTGCCGACATATTGGGTGAACGATGCGATCGGCAAGGCGCTCGCGTCGGACCTGACGTCTGCCATGTTGGGCGACATCGCCTGCGACCTGGGCGTCACCGTGCTCTTCGCCGCCGCCATTGCCGCCGTAGGTCTGGCTCTCGCACGCGCCAAATC
>USIL01000115.1:0-5494 GCA_900554655.1 uncultured Collinsella sp. | reverse complement strand
TCCGCGCCCAAGTACAACGTGGCCAACCTCCACGCCGGCGCCGTCGAGCTCTTTGTGGGCAAGCGCGCGCACCTGCGCTACTCGACCATCGAGAACTGGTCCAAGAACATGTACAACCTCAACACCAAGCGTGCGCGCGTGGACGAGGATGGCGACATCGAGTGGATCAGCGGCTCCTTCGGCAGCCACGTGGGCTACCTCTACCCCATGAGCGTGCTCAACGGCCGTCGCGCCCGCTCGAGCTTTACCGGCATCACCTTTGCCGGCGCCGGCCAGAACCTCGATACCGGCTGCAAGGTCGTGCTCAACGCGCCCGACACCTCGGCAACCGTCGAGACCAAGGGTATCTCCAAGAGCGGCGGCATCCAGACCTTCCGCAGCTCCATCGTGGCCACGCCTAAGGCCGAAGGTTCCAAAGCAACCGTGAGCTGCCAGTCGCTGATGCTCGACGACCAGAGCCGCTCCGATACCATCCCCGCCATGGACATCCGCGCCAAGAACGTCGACATCGGCCACGAGGCCACCATCGGCCGCATCGGCGACGACAAGGTGTTCTACCTGATGAGCCGCGGCATATCGGAGGAAGAGGCCCGCACCATGATCGTCAACGGCTTTGCCAACCCGGTCTCCAAGGAGCTGCCGCTGGAGTACGCCGTCGAGATGAACAACCTGATCAAGCTCGAGATGGAAGGAGCGATCGGATAATGAAACAGGAAACCAACACCGCTGCTACCACGCTCGAGCAGGTCAACGCTATGCCGGCCGCCACTTGGGGTTGGCTCAAGATGAACCAGACCAAGCTCGAGCTTTCGGACGAACTTGCCGCCGCTCCCGCCGAGGCCGTTGAGGTCGAGGGCCTGGACGAGCAGTTTGCCGGCTCGGCCGACGCCTTCGTCGAGCATGCGAGGGACATGAGGTCGCCGCGCGGCTACGTGCTGCGCCCGAGCACCCGGCGACGCCGTCGACCGCGCCCGCATCACGCCCGAGACCGAGCTCGACGTGCCCGCCACCTCCATCTACCAGGCCGGCGCCATCAAGCTCGAGGAGGAGCTCTCCCCTGCCGAGGCCTTCGAGACTGGCATGGGCGAGGCTACCTACACCTACCTGGCCGACCACACCACCAAGCGCGTCGTCATCGATGTGCCCGCATACAAGCACGCCACGGTTACCGTGCGCGTGAGCGGTGTCGATGCAGCCGCGGCCATCGCCGCCATCGACGTCGTCGCCCGTCCCCAGGCAACGCTCGACCTGCGCATAGCCCTGGACTCCCCCGTTGCCGGCCAAGGCGTCGTGGGCTCCGCGCTACGCGTGTGCGCCCACGAGTACGCCACCGTCAACGTGACCTGCACGCAGACGCTCGACGATAGCTGGATCGCGCTCGACGACACCGGCCTGTTCCTGGACGAGGGCGCGCGCGTCAACGTGCAGCACACCGTCCTGGGTGCTGGCGCCAGCGCCACCGGCCTTGCCGGCGACCTGCTGGGCGATACCGCCAAGGTGACGATCGATACCGATTACCTGGGCGCCCGCGAGCAGGTGCGCGACTTTAACTACGAGCTGCGCCACCGCGGCCGCAAGACCGAGTGCGAGATCGACGCCAACGGCGTGCTGACTGGCACGTCCAAGAAGGTCTACCGTGGCACCATCGACCTCGTGCACGGCTGCAAGGGCGCAACCGGCACCGAGCGCGAGACGGTGCTTTTGGCCAACAAGGGCGTCGACAACAAGACCGTTCCCGTCATTCTCTGCGACGAGGACGACGTCGCCGGCAACCACGGCGCCACAATCGGCCACGTCCGCGACGAGCAACTGTTCTATCTCGCCTGCCGTGGCCTTGACCAAAACGCCGCCGAGGACCTGTTCATTCGCGCCAAGCTGGAGGACGCCGCGCTTTCCGCCACCGACGAGCGCACCCGCGCAGCCGTCGTCCGCTTGGGCAACAACCTGATCAACAACTTTGAAGAGGAGCTCGCATGATCGACACCGAGCACGTTAAATGCGATACCTGTACCGCACCGGAGCCTATGGAGCTCGACGCCAGTGACGAGGCCTCGCGCGGCTGGCCTACCGTCGACATCGAGACCAATCCCTACAAGGCACAGTTCCCGCTTTTCCAGCAGCACCCCGAGATCGCCTTCCTCGATAGTGCCGCCACCGCGCAGCGCCCCGCCTGCGTGCTCGACGCCGAGCGTGACTTCTATCAGCGCATGAACGCCAACCCCCTGCGCGGCCTGTACTCACTGTCCGTCGAGGCCACCGACGCCATCGCGAAGGTCCGCCAGCAGATCGCCGACCTCATCGGCGCCTCACAGGCCAACGAGGTCGTCTTCACCCGCAACACGAGCGAGTCGCTCAACCTGGTCGCCAAGAGCTTTGCGCCAACGGTGCTCGAGCCCGGTGACGAGGTCGTCATTACCATCATGGAGCACCACTCCAACCTGATTCCGTGGCAGCAGGTCTGCCGCGAGACCGGCGCCAAGCTCGTCTACCTCTACCCCACCAAGACCGGCCAGCTCACCACCGAGGAGGTTCTTGCCAAGGTTGGTCCCAAGACCAAGATCCTGGCCGTGGGCCAGGTCTCCAACGTGCTGGGCGTCGAGAACCCGGTCAAGAACCTCGGCAAGCTCGTCCACAAGTACGGCGGCTATCTGGTCGTCGACGGCGCGCAGTCGCTGCCGCACATGCCGGTCGATGTGGCCGACCTGGGAGCCGACTTCTTTGCCTTTAGCGCACACAAGGCCATGGGCCCCATGGGCATTGGCGTGCTGTGGGGCAAGATGGACCTGCTGAACGCCATGCCGCCCATGCTCACCGGTGGCGAGATGATCGACTCTGTCACCGAGCAGGACGCCGTCTGGGCGCCCGTCCCCGAGAAGTTCGAGGCCGGCACGCAGGACGCCGCCGGCATCTTCGCCACGGGCGCCGCCCTTGATTACCTGGTCAACACGGTGGGTTACGAGAACATCCAGGCCCGCGAGCAGGCACTCGTCCACTATCTGATGGGCGAACTCATGCAGCTCGACTTTGTCCAAATCATCGGTTCCATCTACTGGGACAACCACCACGGCGTTGTGAGCTTTAACGTCAAGGGAATTCACCCGCACGACGTCGCGAGCATCATGGACATGGACGGCGTCTGCATCCGCGCCGGCCACCACTGCGCGCAGCCGCTACTCACCTGGCTGGGCGTCGAGAACCTTGCCTGCTGCCGCGCCAGCGTGGCCTTCTACAACGACAAGGCCGACATCGACAAGTTCATCGCCGGCCTGCATCACGTTTGGAGCACGTTCAATGGGTAATCTGTACACCTCCACCACGTTTATGGAGCACAACTCGCACCCCGACTATAAGTACGAGATGGATGCTCCCACGCACGAGCACGACGGTATCAACCCCAGCTGCGGTGACGAGCTCACCTTGCAGCTACGAGTCGAGAACAACGTGATCGAGGAAGCCTCCTTTACCGGCCACGGCTGCGCCATCAGCCAGGCAAGCGCCGACATCATGGCCGACCTCATCACGGGCGAGACGGTCGAGGAGGCGCGTCGCTTGGCGGAACTCTTCCTCGCCATGATCCGCGGCGAGAAGCTCTCCGAGGACGACCTGGAAGACCTGGACGAAGCCGCCCAGCTCCAGGACATCTCGCACATGCCCGCCCGCGTCAAATGCGCCGAGCTCGCTTGGCGCACCCTCGACGGCATGCTCGAGGGGCAAGCAAACCAGTAGTTTATGCCCCGAATCCAAGTTTTTTGATTGCCGAGCCGCCCGATACGGGCGGCTCTGTTTTTACCTAATGAGCGCGAACGCACAAAGTCCGCGCGTCCGGCGCCCCGTCTGACATTTGCCACACAGCCAGACGCGAGCACGGGCGTTTTCCACAGCACCAAAGGCCTGCGGCAGGGCCCCGGGCCCGCCAAGCAATGCGCCAAGCCCCGTTCTGCGAAGCTCCGACTCGCTTCGCGCCTGCCGCAGACGGGTCCCATAGGAAGCGGCGTGCATTTTTGCGAGTATTCAGCACGCCAAGCCGTGTGTATACGCATCGAAAGCGTTAATCAATGTCTTTAGGCGCATATATATTGTGTTTTAGAACAAGCATCGCGGTCTGACGGGACGCAGGCACGTGCTTCGGGGGCGCAACGGCAGGAATCAATAGCTTCGGGACCCGTATGTTGCAAGATTGCGGCGGTGCCGACAGCAACACGATGCTGAAAACTCCGTTTTTTGCACGGCGCAGACGGGGGTAGGCACGGGCAAACCCGGACTGAGCTGTTATTTTATGCAAGATGACGATTGTTCTATGCATATTAAGAAGTGCAGTTACCGTACCAAGCTTTTGAACGCTGGTTGCGGCGTATGGACGACCCCAGCTGCGGTGAACAGGCGACCTTACATCACGTTTCCGCCAGCCCGCATCGCCGTTCGCGCGCGGGCGCGCACGATACGAGAGACGGTACTTTTGCCAATCCCGGTATACCGCTCAATCTGGCGCACCGTAAAGCCGGCATTGTTCAATCCAACAATAACAGTATCGCGCTGCGCCGGCGGTGCAGTTTTAACCCCGTTGAGCGGAACCCCGAGACTCTTCGCCAACTTGCCGGCAAAGGCATTGCGTTCCCACTCTGTCTCTTTCATATCGCACAGCGCTGGCTTGCTGCCGTCGGGCGTCGAAAGCGAATAGGCAATAAAGCCCTCGGCAGAACCAAAAAGCTCAAGCACGCAAGAAGGATCAGAAAATCCCCTCGCGACATCAGCCGCGTCACCGTCGTAAGCGCACAAATGCTCCGCAAAGCTACTCCAGGGATAACGCTCGATTAGGCTAACGCCCGCCTCCTGCGGATCGGCGTGTACGGAGCGAATAGCCTCCATCACCTGCCAGTCGGTATCGAGCGAGCGCCGGTCAAAACGGTTCTGGAACAGATGGCCTGTGCGCCTCGTGCGTTTATTGAACCGCCGCGCGTACGTCAAAAGCAGCCGGTGCATCGCCGCGCTCATCCTGTCCTCGTAATCTGCAAGCACCAAATGCACGTGATTGCCCATAAGGCACCAGGCGATAACCGTCACACCCTCCTCGCGGCAGCACTCGCGCATCAGCTCCAAAAACTCCCACCGGTCCTCATCGCCCTCAAAGATGAGCTGCTTGCCCGTACCGCGGGCACAGACATGGTAAAAGCCGGTAACCGTTCTCCAAACGCGCTGCATGGCGCTCCCTTCGCCGGGATCTGCTTGCCATCCAATACAGCACGATTGAAGCGTGCCATCAAAACATTCACGCAAAACAATACACTCGCGCGGCCAAAGGCAGTAATCAGGCGGCGAACGGCATCGTTGCAACAGGTCAACCCCCGCAATGCTTACAAGAGCTGACCAATAGCTTGCCCAAGACGGACCCCCTCTACGGAAGTTCACGACCACAGAACATAGAGTTAAACCGTTTCAATTAAAACTTCCGGACTTCTCGCTACGAAAACTGAGCCGTTCGCCGAATATTCCGTGC
>USIL01000114.1:0-5496 GCA_900554655.1 uncultured Collinsella sp. | reverse complement strand
CCGCCGCAAAAGAAAAAGCGTATGCAGCCATGCAGGAAGCGCTCAAAAACCTCGAGGCCGCAAAAAACGCCGCAAGTCCCGAGAAAATTGCGAGATTCAATGATGACATTACCCGTTTTCAAGAGTACCGCGAAAAGATGGCGGCGCAAGCCGCCGAAGGGAGGGAACTCCTTCCCACCATGCAAGCGGACGTCGATGCTGCCCAAGCCAAATACGACGGGGCCATCAACCGGGTAAGCGAGCTCCAGGCAGAATTAGAGAAGAAACATGAGATGCTTAAGACACTCGAAGCACTCGGCTACGAGGAGTTTGTCGAAACTACTAAACAGCAAATAAAGCAGTTGCACAGTGAGATCATATCGGCAAAAACGCACGTAAACTATTGCGAAACGGAGCTCCGCGAGTTCCAGTACCGCCTCAGAAGAGAGGAAAGACGAGTTAATGACTGTGAACGTGCTGTAGAGAAATATAAAGCCGATATCGACCGGTTCACAGCCTGGCGAGATGCGCTCCTCGACAATTTGAAAAAAGCGCAAACGGCCTATGACGACGCCTGCAAGGCATACGAAGAGGCGAAAGCCGCGGCAGACAAGGCCACCTCGCCCGAGATAACGAAACCGACCGAGACGACGCCCCCCTCCGGCTCAACGCAACCCGCCGAGGCGACACCGCCCGTTGCCTCACCTGCAACCGGCAAAGACGCCCTACCAAGCTCCACCAAGCAGGCGAACTCGAGCAGCGGCAAGCAAGCAGATACGACCGCCGGCAAGCTCGCGAACACGGGCGATGCAGCGCCGAGCGCAATCGCACTCGCAGCAGTCGCCGCCGCAGGCCTCGGAATAACCGCCACAGCCACACGCCGCCTCAAGAACTCAAAATAGCCGCCAAAGCATACTACCTTCGCCAATCCACAAACCCAGAGACAAAAAGAGGCCCGTTTCCCCAACCCAGGGAAACGGACCTCTTTAACTGTAAAAATTCAAGCAACAGCACCGCCGCCTCTTGAACCACATAGCCTTCAATGCCCAGACAACACCAGCAAGCCGCATTCCACAAGGGATAGATTTAAATTAGATAAACGCGCCTTTACGGGTGATTTTTGGACGACGGGGCCCGACCGGCGGCGAGGTGTTTGGTAGTCGAGCGATCCCGCAGGCGAAGCCGAGGACCAGCGAGACACCAAATACCTCGCCGCCGGCCGGGCCATGTCGCGGCACCAAAAAAACGCCCGTGCGCTCGATGGATTCGGATGCCCGACAGAGGCTCCTTATGGCTGCTTCCTTCCGGACCTGACCAGATTCGGAACATGTCGTCATCCGAACCCATCGAACGCGCTAGGCGCTCGGTATATCTTACCTGCTCCCGCCCGCCAGAGCAAGCTAGCTAATTTGGGACGGAGCTTTTTTGACTACTTTTGCAGCCCGATTGCCAGAGCAGCCAATGAGTAGTCAAAATAGTCCCATCCCAAAATGACCAGCTTGGTGCCGCACCACAGAAAGGGCCCATCTACTACGTTTAGGCCACAGGGGTCAACCATAGCCGACTTTTTCGAAAATCGGCAAGCTTTCTACCTGCGGTTTTGTTTTTGCAAATTCCGGAATGGTCGAGGGTGGCCGGTTTAACGTAGTAGATGGCCACGTTTCGTGGCAGGCGGTCCGACCCAAGGCACAAGGCAGCCAACCTCGAATGGACATTCTCGAAGTTGCGGTGGAATACGGACTGAATTGGCCCCTTAAAGGCAAAAACACTCCGTATTCCACCGCAACTTATAGGGAGATAGGCCTTAGAGGCGAGCGAGGTCGTAGGATTGGGCGGCTGCTTCGCCGGCACAGATGAGGTTGGTTGTGGCTTCTTGCACACCGAGCGCCTGTTCCAGGCTCATGGGTTTGCGACAAATCGGCAAAACCAAGTCAATACCCTGCTCATACACCGTGTCCAGGTTGACGGCGCGACCGCCCACGACGGCGACCACCGGCTTGCCATATCGCTTCGCACGACGAGCCACACCCACCGGCGCCTTACCGGCGGCGGACTGCTCGTCCATATTGCCCTCGCCCGTTATGACTAGGTCGACATCGCATACGCGCTCGTCAAACCCAATCAGATCGAGCACCGTCTCCACGCCCGAGCGTAGCTCCGCGCCGAGCGCCAGCAACGCCGCGCCCAAGCCACCGGCAGCGCCCGCGCCGGGCACGCCAAGCACCGAGCCAAATGTCCGTGCGTTCTCGGGTGTGCGCAACAACCCCTGGGCTCGCGCCTCGAAAATTGCCGCATCGAGCAGGCGACCGTAGCCGACCATCCAGCCGTCGTATCTGCGCAGCACCTCGACATCATCCGCCGGCAGGCCCTTCTGCCCGCCAAACACCGCCAGTGCGCCTCGACGCCCCACGAGCGGATTCTCGACATCGGAAAGCACCACGACACGTGCGCCGTTCAGCGTCCGAAGCGCTGGCGCCACATCGATACTCGCCACGTGTTCAAGGCCTGCAAGACCGGGAACGATATCGCAGCCGTGTTCATTGACAAGGTGGGCGCCCAGCGCCTGCAGCATACCGGCGCCGCCATCGTTGGTGGCGCTGCCGCCCAAACCAATATAGATAGTCTTTGCGCCCATGCGAACCGCGCGAAGCATGAGCTCGCCCACGCCATAGGTTGTAGCAGCCAGCGCCGACGACTCCGTGCAAGGTGAATACCCGATGCCTGCGGCTTCGGCCATCTCAATAACAGCCGACTCGTGCTCGATATCAACCAGCATCCGGGCAGACGTGCGCTTGCCCAAGGGACCTGCCACCTCGCAGGTCACAATCTCACCGCCGCACGCGGCGATAGCATCGAGCGTTCCCTCGCCACCATCCGCCAGCGGCAACGCGGCCACCTGGGCATCGGACCACACACGGCGCACGCCTTCGGCAACCGCCGCCTCCGCCTGCGCACTCGACACGCTGCCCTTAAAGGAGTCGATCGCCAGCAGCACACGGCGGGGCCGGCGCTGCACGGGGCCAAAATCAACCGCCGTGCCAGCATCCTCTTCGGCACACGCGAGCGCCTCGGCATGAGCGGCATGTGCCTCAAGATCGGCCCCACAACCGCAACCAGCGCCGCCCGCTCCGCGCAGACCGCCAAAATAGCTACTCAGCAGCTCGCGGCATTCATCCGCCAGCACGCCGGCATTAACGTTAAACCGATGATTCAGGCGCGAATCGGCATTCAGGTCATACAGCGAACCCAACGCGCCCGCCTTGGCGTCGCTCGCGCCATACACGCAGCGCCCCACGCGCGCGTTAACCATAAGGCCCGCGCACATGCAGCAGGGCTCGAGCGTCACGTAGAGCGTACACTGCCACAGCCGCCAGCCGCCAAGCGTCCGGCAAGCCTCGCCAATGGCCTCGAGCTCCGCATGGGCAAGGGCAGACTTTCCCTTCTCCCGGCGATTATGCGCCCGCGCGACAATCTCGCCCGCGCGCACCACTACGGCTCCGATGGGCACCTCGCCCACCGCCGCGGCGGCGCGCGCCTCCGCCAGCGCCTCGCGCATGAACTTCTCGTCGATTTCGGTGATCGTCATCGTTCGCCTTCCCTGTTGCAAATTCAAAACGATGCTATCATTACGACTCACGGAGAGATGGCAGAGCGGTTGAATGCGGCGGTCTTGAAAACCGTTGGGCGCGCAAGCGTTCCGGGGGTTCGAATCCCCCTCTCCGCCACTCCTAGTGATGCACCGGTGTCATGGTCCGCTCAAACAGCGCATCGACCACGTCGGCTATCTCAGGTCGACGCTCAAGATCGTGGCCCGATTCCCACCATATCGTGAAAAGTCGAATAATACCGCCGGCGACAAACTCAGACGTCGTCTCGAGTGACACGGGGGCCAGGGCATCCTCGGCAAGCACGTTCATCACACGCTCGCGGATGGAACGGGCAATGCGGTCGCAAATAACGTTGGTCAACATACCCGACATGCTGCTTGCCAAAATGTTATCCATGAGCCGCTCGTGCGTCAGAATCAAATCCATGGCATCGTCCAAAATCGCGTGTCGAAGCGCGCGTACGTCCTCGGCAGACACCGCGCCGGCCTCATCGGGCTGTTTTTGCGGCAAGCCCGACATGAGCTCATCGATATAAAAGGCAAAGTAATCGTTCTTGTCGCGAAAGTGCTTGTAGAACGTCGTGCGGCGAATCATGGCGCGGTCGCACAGCATGGCAACCGTCAGGTCCTCAAAACGATGCTCCTCGAGAAGCTCGGTAAAGGCATCGAACAGGGCGCGGTAGGTTTTCTTGATGCGAAGGTCCACTGGTATCGCCATCCTCAGGGCAAAGACAACACTCGTCAATCTGTCGCATATCTTACACCTGTACCTCGCGCGCTTTGCCCCGGTGCCAACCCCGCCGAAAACACAACGCTTACCGGAAAGTTCGGCACGGTAAAACGTTGCGGGTATACTAGTAGCGTTATACCAACGGCAGCTGGCGCATGCCGCCGCGGCCTTTCGAAACGGAGACATCATGATTACCGTCATCATCGGCATCGTTGTTGTCATTGTGATTGTCTGCGCCATCGCCGGCATCTACAACAACATGGTCACCAAGCGTAACCGCATCGATAACGCCTGGCAGAACATCGATACGCAGCTGCAGCGCCGTAACGACCTGATCCCCAACCTGGTCGAGACCGTCAAGGGCTACGCCAAGCACGAGCAGGAGACGCTCTCCGCCGTGATCAGCGCGCGTAACACCGCCGTCAAGGCCACCACGCCCGAGGCCAAGATGGAAGCCGACAACGTGCTGACCGGTGCGCTGCGCCAGCTCTTCGCCGTAGCCGAGGCCTATCCCGATCTTAAGGCAAACACCAACTTTACGCAGCTGCAGGCATCGCTCGAGGATACCGAGAACAAGATTAGCTATGCACGCCAGAGCTACAACGATTGCGTGCTCAGCTACAATAACGCCATTCAGACGTTCCCGGCTGTCATCTTTGCCGGCATCTTCCAGTTTAAGGAGCGCCAGGGCTTCGAGGCCGCCGAAGCAGCCCGCCAGGCCCCGACTGTCAAGTTCTAGTAGTTTGGCAGCGCATCCTTAATCGGCCAAATGCATAAACCGCCCCGTCGAATGCATACTTCGACGGGGCGGTTTCTTTTTTCGCGAAGGTCCCCCTCTAAGCGCCGTGCATTTTCAGGAGTATTCAACATAACCAAGAGCTTCGGGCGCCACGATAAATGCCAAAGACCGCGAATATCCCTGCAAATCAAACGCTGCCAGCCCATAACCCCGCCCATCATTCGTAGAAAACATCGAGAAATCCCGATTTTTTGCCCGAGGTCGGTATGCAGGGGCCTTCGATTGCAGAATACTCGCAAAAATGCACGTCGCCACCCCCCCCACATGGCGCGAACCAAAACAAAAGCGCGGCCTTCCTTTCCGGCGCACTCCGCAGGACGAAAGAACCCCCGCCGCACGTAGTGCGCAGCGGGGGTTCTTTCATGTCCGAGGACGTCCGCG
>USIL01000113.1:0-5498 GCA_900554655.1 uncultured Collinsella sp. | reverse complement strand
GGGGACGTTCCTTTTTTGCCGGCACTTTGGGACAGTCCTTGTGCCGACAAGTAGTCATTGGGGACGTTCTTTAATGACTAGTCGTTTAAGAACGTCCCCAATGACTACACTCAAAACCGGCGCCCGTCGGCGATGTTGCCGGCGGGCGCCGTTGTCTTGAAGACGAAATGATCTGTTTTCCTCCGTCCCCAAGGGACCATTACAGTGAGTCGATAAAGCGCTGCTGGGCGGCGCGGCCGGCTTCGTCCCACTTAAAGACGCCGGCGTTGTCGAGCACGTGGCCAAACACCACGCCGACCTCCTCGTGCAGGATATCGATGGCGTTGTCGGCCGTAAGCTCGTTGGCGCGGCGGGCATAGACATCCTCGGCCCATGCGGCGTGGCTGCGGCATAGATCATCGCCCTCGAGTGCACCGGCAAGGTCGTAGCTGGCATCGGCCTTGGCTGCCAGCAGATGCTCGCGGACAGCGCCAAGCTCGGGAACCAGGCGCGGCGGCAGAATTGCCAGGCCCATGACCTCGATCAGGCCGATGTTCTCCTTTTTAATGTGGTGGTACTTGGCATGCGGGTGGAATACGCCCAGCGGATGCTCGTCGGTCGTGATATTGCAGCGAAGCGCCAGGTAGGCCTCGTAGATTTCGCCGCCGGCGTTGCCGCGGGAGTCGACGCGGCGGATGACGGGCGTTACGGTGTTGTGCGCTACGCCGTCGGCTGTGTGTGCGATAACGCCCACGGACTCGTCGGTCCACTCGCGCCAGGCGAGGATAATCTTCTCGGCAGCATCGAGCAGCTGGGTGCGGACGTGCGAGCGCAGTCGCAGCACCGAAAGCGGCCACTGCAACACGGTGCCGCTGACCTGGTCAAAGCCGGGCACGCTAAACTGCGAGACCTCGGCGGCATGCATCATGGGGAACTCGTGCGCGCCGCCCTGGAAGTGGTCGTGCGACAGAATCGAGCCGCCCACGATGGGCAGGTCGGCGTTGGAGCCAATAAAGTAGTGCGGGAACAGGTCCACAAAATCGAGCAGGCAGGTCAGCCCCTTGCGGTCGACGTGCATCGGGCGATGCTCGGAGCTCATAGTAATGCAGTGCTCGTTAAAGTATGCGTACGGGCTGTACTGGAAGCCCCAGCGCTCGTCGTTGAGCTGAATGGGGATAACGCGTAGGTTCTGGCGGGCGGGATGGGCGCCGCCGTCGGCTGCGGCGGAGCGTCCGGGATAGCCCTCGTTCTCGATGCACAGCTGGCAGGCGGGATACTTCTCGTCCGTGTTCTTTGCGGCGCCGGCTGCGGCAATGTCGCGCGGGTCCTTCTCGGGCTTCGACAGGTTGATGGTGATCTCCAGGTCGCCCCAGTTGGTGGGGGTGCGCCATTTGATGTTGCGCGCGATGGCGGCACGGCGCACGTAGCCGGCGTCGCAGCACAGGCCGTAGAACCAGTCGGTCGCGGCGCGGGGCTCGTTGACGCCCATGCGGCCGTTGAACTCCTCGTTTACAACCGAAGGCCTCGGCATGAGCGCGCCCATGATGCGCATGGCGATGCGGTCGCGGCCCGACACCGTGTCTTCGGCAGCACCGTTGGCAACGGCGGCCTCGGAAAGCGCGGCGAGCGTGCCCTCCAGGTCAAAATCGGGCAGGGTATCGGGGTGCAAGAGCGAAATCTTCTCGGTCTTGAGCGCCCAGGCCATGTTGAGCGCGGGGCCCGTGGCGCCGATGCACTCCAGAATGGTGTTGTAGGCCCAGATGCGGTCGTCCTGTCCGATCATCGATCGGTGGATAGCGTACTCGATCAGGTTCTGCGCAGCCTCGCGCGCGTCGGTCATTACAGCCATGCCGCGTAAGCCCCCTTGTCAGAGATAGCGTAGTGACGGGCAGAGCCCTCGCCCAGCCAGCTGTTCATCTTGGTGATAAAGGTGTCGACCAGATCGAGTGGCACAAAGGCCTGGATGGTGCCACCAAAGCCGCCACCGTGGATACGGACGGCGCCACGGCCGTCGAGCACGTGCTCGGCCAGTGCCAGGGCATACATCGAGGGCTGCTCGGAGCCCAGCTTGGCAACGACATTCTGTAGGTACATGGCAGAGCTGGCGCCGGACTCGCGCGTCAGGACCAGGAACTGGTCAATGTCGCCGGCGTTCAGAGCAGCCCAGCGCTTGTCGACCAGGCCGTTCTCGTACCAGTAGTGAACGGCGCGCAGGCAGGCACGGTCGCCCAGCTTGGCGCGCAACTCGGGGAGCTTGGCGTCAAAGTCGGCAACGTTTACCTCGCACAGGCGTGCCTTGCCAAACTCGGCGGCAACGTCCTGCATCTCGCGCGGAACGGCGGCGTAGTCGTCGGTGGCGGCCACGTGGTCGGCACCGACCTTAACGAGCACGAGCGCATAGCCGTGATCCTCAAAGTTGAGCTCGAGCTTCTGGGTTTTAGGCTGAGCCTGGTCCTCAAAGTCCATGTAGGCAAGGCCGCCCAGACATACGGCGGCCTGGTCCATCAGACCGCAGGGCTTGCCGTAATAGTTGTTCTCGGTGCGCTGGCTCATCTGCGCGAGCGCGACGGGCTCGATGGCGGGTGCGCCCCAGAGGGTTTCCATGGCGCGACCGTACGCGGCCTCGACGGCGGCAGAGCTGGAAAGACCGCCGCCCGAGGGGACGGAGCAGGTAAAGGCAAAGTCGAAGCCGTGGGGCTCAACACCCAGGGCAGCGATTTCGTGGGCCATGCCGCGTACGAGGCTCGCGGACGTGCCCTTCTCGGACTCCTGAACGTCTAGCGTGTCGAGCGCGATTTCAAACGTAGGATAGCCCTCGTCGGCGACGCGAACCTTGTTGGAGTCGGTTGCCACGGCGATGCCGTCGACAGCGACATCGAGCGAACCGGCGATAACGTGGCCACCCTCGTGGTCGGTGTGGTTGCCGCTGATCTCGGAACGGCCGGGCGCGTGCACGTAGAGCACCTGGCGGTCGCCGATGGGGCCAAACTCCTCCTCGAACAGCTTGGTGAGCGTGGCGAATGTCTTTTCGTCGGGGGTGGTCATGGGAGTCCTTTCCTTGGCGCGCACGGGTGGGTTTTGCGTCGTTATGAGTACGTTAACAACTTGAAGCGGCATGAACCAAGTGTTCACGATGCCGCACGTTACGGGCTATGTTAACGTACTCATAACACAACTCTTGTCACTTTTTGAGAATCTGGTAATCGGTAGAAATTCAGCCGTGAACGGTATTGCCGTATGGACTTATAAAGCAGAAGAGATGCGGATTGAAAAAGTAGAGTACGTTAACATGCGTCCGACGATAGCGGGCCTCGGCGCGGGCTAAACTCCTGCCCGGGCCGGCATTCACGCTATTCAGATCTCGCAAGGGTGAAGGTGATCCTGTGGCAAGGCGCCCGTCCAACGATACAGGTACGCGTCCGGTCTCCATGGCCGACGTCGCCCGCGCTGCTGGCGTTTCGCAGCAGACGGTTTCGCGCGTCGCCAACGGCTTGCCCAACGTTAACGAGCAGACGCGCCAGCGCGTGCAGTCCGCTATGCAAGAGCTCGGCTTTCGTCCGAGTTATGCCGGTCGCTCGCTGCGCGACGGCCGTTACCATTCGGTCGGCCTGTGCGTCAACGATGTCACCAAGTTTGGCAACCTCTCAATGATCGACGGCATCGCCAGCGCTGCTCGCGAGCATAATTGTGCCATCACGCTGGTCGAGATGTCCAAGACCGAGGAGTTTTCGCTTGCCGAGGCCACGCGTCGTATGGCCGCATTGCCAGTGGACGGCATCATCATCGGCATGAGCCGCATGGCGCCCGATTTTGAGACGTTTGATCCACTGCCGGGCATTGGCACGGTCATCGTTACCATGTATGCGCACCCGCGGGTGACCACGGTCGATTCCGATCATTACGGCTGCTCGCTATTGCTTATGGATCACCTGTTTGAGCTGGGGCACGAGCAGATTCGCTATATTGGCGGCCCGTCGTTCTCGGTCGACGAACAATTTCGTCGCGCCGGTTGGCAGGATGCACTCGAGCGTAAACACATCGAGCCGGCAGAGCCGCTCGAGGGCGACTGGTCTGCAAACAGCGGCTACGAGGCCGGCAGGGACCTGGCCGAGCACGCTCTGGCGGAAGATCCGACCTGTACGGCCATCTATGCCTCCAACGACGCCATGGCCTACGGCTGCATTCACGGACTCGAGTCGCGCGGAAAGCGCGTGCCCGAGGACGTGAGCGTGGTGGGCGTCGACGATTCGCTCGATGATTTTGTGGCGCACAACGAGCTCACGACCGTGCGATTCGACTTGCATCAGCGTGGGCGCGAGGTATTCGAGCATGCGGTTCCCGAGGCGGGTACGGCGGGCAAAACCGTTGCCATTCGTATTCCCGGCCAGCTTATCGTTCGACATACCACGGCAGCTCCGCGCACATAGTTTTTGCAGGTCAATGGCGATATATTCCGCCTCAATAACAATCGATAAGGATGCTGGCAGATAGCCGTGGCTATGAAGCCGAGTGCTATGATAGACGGGCTCTTTTGTCTATCTAGGAGGCTTTGCCTGATGGAGATCACCAAGGATATCCGCTACATTGGCGTCGACGATCACGACATTGACCTGTTCGAGGGCCAGTACGATGTGTCCGAGAACGGTATGGCATACAACAGCTACGTTATCTTGGGCGAGAAGATTGCTGTCGCCGATTCGGTCGATGGCGGTTTTGTCGACGAGTGGCTCGGTAACATCGAAGCCGTGCTCGACGGTCGCACGCCCGATTACCTGGTCGTCCATCACATGGAGCCCGATCACTCCGCTGGCATCGCCGCCTTTATGGAGCGCTATCCCCAGGCGCAGATTGTGGCCAGCATGGGCGCTTTCCGCATGATGGTCAACTACTTTGGCACCGATTATCCCGAGCGAAAGATGGTCGTCAAAGAGGGCGACGTGCTCGACCTGGGCGGTCACAGCCTAACGTTTGTCGGTGCCCCCAACGTGCACTGGCCCGAGGTGCTGTTCTCTTACGAGGCCACCGACAAGGTGCTCTTTAGTGCCGACGGCTTTGGCAAGTTTGGCGCCAACGACATCGAAGATCCGGAAGGGTGGGCTTGCGAGGCGCGCCGTTACTACTTTGGCATCGTCGGTAAGTTCGGCAAGTTCGTGCAGGCCGTGCTCAAGAAGGCCGCCGATCTGGACATCCAGGTTATCTGTCCGCTCCATGGCCCCGTGCTAACCGAGAACCTGGGCTACTACCTCGACACCTACAACACCTGGTCGAGCTATCAGCCCGAGGACGAGGGAATCACCATTGCCTACGCGAGCGTCTACGGCCACCTGAAGGCCGCCGTCGATGAGCTCGCATCTGCGCTCGAGGCCCGCGGCCAGAAGGTCTCCGTCTTTGACCTGGCTCGCGACGACATGGCCGAGGCCGTTGAGGACGCGTTCCGCTATGACCGTCTGGTGCTCGCTTCCATCACCTATCAGGGCGATATCTTCCCGTTTATGAGCACCTTCATCCACACGCTCGCC
>USIL01000112.1:0-5546 GCA_900554655.1 uncultured Collinsella sp. | reverse complement strand
GGCCCCGAAAACACCCTCGGGCGCCCCGTGGGCGATGTAGTGGCCCAGGCGCTCGACGCAGGCTTTACCTGCATCCAGGTGCGCTCCAAGGTGGCAAGCGCCCGCGAGATCATCGCGCTGACCGGCGACGCCGCGCAGGCAATCGCACAGGCTGGCAAGACCGGTCAGGTCGCCTTGTTGATCGACGACCGCCTGGACTGCGTACTCGCCGCGCGCGAGCAGGGTATTGCCGTCGACGGCGTGCACGTGGGTCAGAGCGATATTCCCATCGAGGTCTGCCGCAAGCTTCTGGGCCCCGATGCCATCGTGGGCCTTTCGGCCCGCTGCGAGGAGATGCTCGAGTACGTCAAGACCGCCGACATGAGCCTAGTCGACTACCTGGGTATCGGCCCGCTCCACGAGACCGAGACCAAGCGCGACTGCGGACGCGCAGCCGATGGCTCCATCATCACCAAGAGCTTTGAGGACCTGGCCGCACTCCACGCGGCAAGCCCCGTGCCCATCGTGGTGGGCGGCGGCGTCAAGACGGCCGACCTGCCGCAGCTCAAGGCCACCGGCGTCGATGGCTTCTTTGTGGTGAGCGCCGTCTGCAGTGCCGACGACCCCCACGCTGCCGCCAAGGAGCTCGTCGACACCTGGCAGCAGGCATAGGCATAAGCCGAGCAGTTGCTCCGCGACCCAATAACTTCAGCAATGGAAAGCGCATCCCAGTTTGGACCTCCATTCCGGGATGCGCTTTCCGCCGAGTCCATGGCAGTTTGCCCTACTCTGCCAGATACGCTTCCAGCGCCGGCAAGGTCGCCTCCGCATCGTGGCGGCCGATCTGATAGATGCGCTCGAGCTCATCGGGCTCACGGCACAGCGACGGCACCTTCACCGATTCGCTCGGCCGAACCACAAAGATTTCGCCGGCAGCCTCGCGACGCACCAGGTCATCGAGCGTGGCATTGTAGACCTCATGCCGATGCTCAAGCGCCGCGACAAACTCCGGGTAGTGACGGAACACGCGCCGCAGCATGGGCATCACGCTGTTGGGCTGCTTTACAAAGCCCGCCGGTTGCGTCAGCACCACCACGTTGCGGTCGTAGCTCTGCGCAAACAGCCATGCACTGGGAATAGAATCAGCCACGCCACCATCCAGATACTTATGCCCGTCAATAGCAACGGGACGCGTCGCCACAGGAATCGCCGACGATGCCCGGATCCACTCGATATCCCGCTCGTCGCCATAGGGCAGGTCATGGTAGACGGCCTTGCCCGTCTCGATATCGGTGCACACGCACGTAAACCGCATGGGGCAGGCACGATACGCCTCCAGGTCGATGGGGTCGCGCTCGATGGGCACCTCGTGATAGGCAAAATCAGCATTGAACATATCGCCGGTCCGCAGCCAGCTTGCTACACCCGCATAGCGCTTGTCGGCACAATAGGCCTTGTTATAGCGAATGGCACGGCCGATCTGGCGCGATTTAAAATTGTAGCCAAACGCCGCGCCCGCCGAGACGCCCACCATATGGTCGCAGGTCAAACCGTGCTCCATCCAAACGTCGAGCACGCCCGCCGTATACATACCGCGGTAGCCGCCTCCCTCGAGCGCGAGCCCCACCGTGCGCGTCATAGTTGGCTGTGCCATGCGACCATCTCCGTCCCCGCAAATTTAAACGGAACAAGTATACCCATCAACATATACCGCCCCAGTCGCATTTTTATCGAACATCGCATCATCGCGCTGCCGTTTGTCGAATAATAGCCACCCACAGCATGTGCACCCCTATATAATTTTGTACTGTTGTTTATTACTGTTGTTTATACTACTCAGCAGTTATCAACAGCGAACATTAGCCGGCAAAGTAACCCAACAACGCAGCAAGACGGGGGCCTGGATACACGCAAAACGCCGAGCAACGACGCGTGTACACAACGAGCTCGCCCGACGCAATCCGCCCCGACCTCAGAAAGCCGCTTAGAACATGGAAACTGTCAGCAATTACACCGAAACGCTCGAAAAGACCGTCCGCGACCTTCTCGAGCGTCAGGATGATCTGATTAGGACCGCCTTTACCGACCAGCTTACCGGACTTGGCAACCGCGGCGGCTTTGCCCGTTCCCTCGAGGAGCTCTGGGAGCAGGACGCCCCCGTTACCATGGCGTTCATCGACATCGATAACCTCAAGCATTGCAACGATGTCTTTGGCCATGACGAGGGCAACCGCTATATCTTGCAGGTAAGCCTCTATCTCAAGCTGTATATGAAAGTGGACGAGGCGGCGTTTCGCATAGGCGGCGACGAGTTTGCCATCCTATCTACGATTGCGACCGAGGACGACCTCGCCGAACGTCTGGAACGCTGCCGAACGATCCTGCTCAAAAACAACGATTCCGAGATGCCCCACTCGTTTAGCTACGGAGTGGCACACGCCGACCCCGCCCTGGGCGAAGCCTCCAATCGCATGACACTCGATGCCGACCATCGCATGTACGACTACAAGCTACGTCATGCCATGCATCTTGATCGACGTAATATCGCGCAAGTCCACACCGACGACTTCGAAATAAGCGACCGTATTTTCGACGCCTTTTCGATGCTCAACGAAGGCCGTTATTTCTTTATCGAGAACTTGGACAAGGACCGCACCCTTTGGTCGCAAGGTGCCTTGCGCGATCTCGGTCTTCCTTCGGAGCACATAGACAGCTGCCGCGATTTCTGGAAGACACGCGTCCATCCCGATGACCTCGAGGCCTACGCCAACGACATCAACCAGATCTTTAACGGCTCCAAACACCGCCGCGTCATGCAGTACCGCATGCGCAATGCCGCGGGTGACTACGTTCTCTGCCGTGCTCGCGGGTTTCGCATCGACGGCGACGGAAATGCCCCCTCGCTCTATGTCGGCGAACTTGTCAACCACTCACTTGCCGAGACCGTCGACGCCGCCACGGGCCTCGGAACGCAGCGTATGCTGATCAACGCTATCGATGCCTGCCGCCGCGATCGTTGCGAGACAGGGCTTATAGCGGTGCGCGTTCGTGGCACGACAAAGCTCAACGAGCTCTACGGGGCCGAGGCTGTCGACAACATGCTTGCCGAATACGCAGGCCGCATGCTGTCGATCACCCGCGGCAGGAGCCGGGTCTACCGTTCACGAAGCGTCCAGTTCGTCGTGCTCAGCAACGACCTGGACCACGAGGCATTCGAGCAACTGACCCGCCACCTTAAAGAGGCCGTTTTCGCTCCTGTTCGAATCGCAGGCGACACCATTACTCCCGTCTGCCTTGTCGTCCCGGCCTTTTACGAGCACTTAACCCATCAAGCGACCGCCGTTTTAGGCGAACTCGACCGTCGCCTTCGCACGGCCGGCGGGCTTGTTCCCAACGACAGCCTCCCCATACCCGAGGCGGAGCGCAAAAGCGCCATCGCCGAACGCATCGACTCGCTCACGGGCCTCTATCGACCCAGCGAGTTCATGCGGCGCGCCAACGCATTTCTCGAGGCCAGGCGCGACGGCACCTGGTGCATCGCCACAGTCGACATGGGCCACATGCGCCTGTTTAATGAATGGCACGGCCAGGCCGAGGGCGACTGCATGCTCGCCGATGTGGGCACGGTCCTCAAGGATATCGAGAATGCCGATATGGGCATCGCAGGGTACTGGGGCCAAGACGACTTTTGCATACTCATCCCCTTTGAGCACAACACCGTCCATCAAATCTACAACCGCGTTCGCGAGGCAGTAGCCAGGCATGATGACGGCGTAGGTTTTTGGCCGTCCATGGGCGTTTACCCCATCGACTCCAATGAGGAGATCACCATCGATGCGCAGGCAAAGGCCATGTTTACCAATCGGCGCGCAAAAAACGACTTCAAGGAGCGCATTGCCATTTTCTGTCCTGCGGAGTACGAGCGCGAAGTCGCGTTCCACCGCACGCTAACCGAATTCCAGTACGCACTTTCAAACGGCCGCATCACGTACTACCTTCAGCCCCAGGTCGATATGGAAACCGACAAGATCATTGGCGCCGAGGCGCTTACACGCTGGATTGACAAGGACGGCTCTCTCATTTCGCCCGCAACGTTTATCCCCGCACTCGAGGAAAGCGGCTTTGTAGTAACGCTCGACAAGTACATTTGGCAGGGTGTCGCCATATGGCTTCGCGAGCGTCTCGATCGCGGTCTTCGCGTGGTTCCGGTTTCGCTTAATGTGTCGCGCGTGGATATCCTTGCCTGCGACGTTGCCGAACATATGGGGGCACTCGCCGCCCAATACAACCTACCGCCCGAGCTCATGCGTATCGAGATCACCGAGACGGCTTATACGGGAGAATCCGAGGCCGTGGATAAGCTGACCGCAGATCTGCACACCCGCGGCTTCTCGACCTACATGGACGATTTTGGCACCGGCCAGTCCACGCTCGCGATGCTCAAGAACGTCAACGTCGACGTCATCAAGCTCGACCGCACGTTTGTGCCCGTTGACGGTGATCGTGGCCGCAGCGCGCAGATCGTGTCATCGATGCTCGAGATGGCGCAGTCGCTCCATCTGCCCGTTGTAATCGAAGGCATCGAGACAAATGAGCAGGCGAACATGCTGCGCCACATGGGCGCCCGCTACGCTCAGGGCTTCCTCTACTACCGCCCCATGCAGGCGAAGGATTTTGAGGCATTGCTCGATGGTGGCAATAACAACTGATACGCTCGCGCGCAAAACATCACCGTCGAAGGGGGTATTTGTCTCCATTAGCTAACTCATATCCCCAATTCAAACCGAATTGGGGATATGATACAAACCGTTGTTCCGCCCAAGGAGGTTATCCATCATGAACGAGTCGTACCGCATGGGCGAGCAATCGATTATTGCCTATCTTCAGCGACTTGCGAATGGCGTATCGACCGCCGAACTCGATGTTGCTGCGCTGCCTGCTGACCTACGCCCAGTTGGTGAGCAACTGCAAAAGACGCATGCCATCCTACAACAAGAGCGCCAGCTGCTTGAGCGCAACGCCTATATCGATCCGCTCACCAACTTGGGCAACCGCAACGGATTCGACCGTCTCGTCGAGCAACTCTGGCGCAAAGGCAACCCCTTCACCTGCGCCTATATTGACATCGACCATCTCAAACATTGCAATGATAGGTTTGGCCACGCCGAAGGCAATCGCTATATTCTGAGCATCTGCCGCACGCTCTCCGAAACCATGGAGCACGATGAGATGCTGTTCCGCATCGGTGGAGACGAGTTTGTGCTCATCTCGCTCTCCGCAAACGAGACCGAACTCGAGCAGCGCTTGGAGCGGGTACGTGCCGGGCTGATCGAGGCGAGCTCAGGTGGCAAGGCGCCCATGATCGCCAGCTTTAGCTTTGGCTGCTCGCGCGTCGATCCACTTGCCGGCGACACGCGTCGCCAGATGACGATGGATGCCGATCGCAAGATGTATCGCTATAAGCTTATGCATCGCGTGCAGCAACCGAAAGACAATGACGCGCCGCAACGCCCAATCGTCGACCAGCTTCCCTGCAACGACCGGGCGTTCCAAGCGATCTCCATGAG
>USIL01000111.1:0-5571 GCA_900554655.1 uncultured Collinsella sp. | reverse complement strand
GGGCGCGAGGGGTCCGTTTCGGTCGACCTCGCAAGCCATGCCCTCCTCAGTTTGAGCTGGTGCGCGATAGCTATGAGGCGGGCGATATTACCCGCAGCCAGGCAGCAAAGTGCCTGGGCGTGTGCGTGGGGACGTTCGATCGCTGGATGCGCGAGGCGGGGTAGGGTTTTGCGTCGCTTTGTCGCTTCCTGTTGCGATTCAAATTTTGATACGGTGACGATGCCATTTGGGGCTACACTCGCTGATATTCAAAAAAGGAGGTTGACCCTTGGCGCGCGTAAAACAAATAATCGGATGGACCGCGATCGTTCTGTTCGCTGCAACGCTGGCGGGCATCTGGGTGCTGACGGAGCAAAATGCGGTGGAGACGTCGTTGCTGAGCGAGTCCACCGCGCGTGTGGTGGAGGGTCAGGCTACGGGCGTTCAGGCTGTCGATGCCACGGGTGAAGCCCAGACGGAGAACGGAATGACCGGGGGCACCGATTCGGCTGCCTCGAATGTCCGGTCTGGCCGACTTGCTTCCATTCGCATGTGGGTGGGCACGAACGTCCGTCGCGTTGCCCATACCGTAGAGTTTTTCTTCGTCGGATTGTTCGCCTCGGTGGTCGTGGCTTGCTTTTCCAGGCGTCCGTGGAGCGTATGCTCCCGTTGCGTGCCCGTATTGCTCTTTTGCGCCGCCTGCTCCGTTGGCGATCAGGTACATAAGATCTTTGTTCCCGGCAGGCATTTCGACGTTATCGATTTAGGATTCGATGCTGCGGGCTATGTCATCGCCATGCTGTTGGTATTGCTGACGGCGGCGTTGGTGCGCCATGCGACTCGGCCGATCGGCGCCCATGCGAGGCGCTAGCCGGTAACAAACCCGTTTCTGATAATGCGACCTTGTTGAATTATTTTGTGTCGCGCGTATTTCCGAGCGGTCGGATTTGAGAGGCGAGCGGTAGAACGCTCGCCCTTTGTGCGCCACGATGCGGCACAATGTACCGCAAAAGCTGTTTGTATCCGGTACGAATCGTTCGTTGGTCTTTAATTCTTCTCAACGGAGGTGTTTGAGATGGCAAACGGATTGCTTTTGCGGCTTCGCGAGCGTGAGCTCAGCGCGAGCCCGGCGGAACGCAATGTCATCGCATATGTAAGCGCTCATCCGCACGAGGTGGTCGGGCTGTCCGTCCGCGGTCTTGCCGATGTCACGTTCTCCTCGCCCTCGAGCATTTTGCGCTTTTGCAAGCGTTTGGGTTTTGCGGGCTACAAGGAGTTCCAGCGCGAACTGATTGCCGAGCTGGCGCTCTTAGGTGACAAGAAAGACGTTGCTCTCGAGGACATCTCCATGGATGACAGCGTCGAACGCATCGTGGGGAAGGTGATGAAAAGCAACGTGCGCACGATCGAGGCGACGGCGCGAACGCTCGATTACACCGTCTTGGAGCGACTCGCGGCCCGTCTTAAGCGGGCACGCGCGGTCAATCTGTTCGGTATTGGTGCTTCTCGTTTGGTCGCGCACGACCTGGCGCAAAAGCTCATGCGTGTCGACAAAGAGTGCCATCTGTACGACGACTGGCATGATCAGCTCTTATGTGCCAAGAACATGCATGAGGGCGATATGGCAATCGCCTTTAGTTACTCGGGCTTGACGCAAGAGGTGCTGGACTGCACCGCCGAGGCTCAACGCCACAACTGTCCCGTAGTGGCCGTTACCAAAGTAGATGGATCATCCAAGCTTGCCACCATGGCCGATGCCGTGCTCGGCGTCGCTGCGAGTGAACCCTTGGTCCGCAGCGGTGCCATGGCTTCGCGTATGGCCCAGCTTATGGTTGTCGATGCCCTGTACGCTGCTTACGTTGCCAGCGACTACGAACGGGCGACGCATGTCATTAAGCAAAACTACATCGAGAAACAGGAAAGATGAGGTGAATGAAATGCTCGATTTAACAAAATTCACGACCGAACAGCGTAATCAAAGGTCAATGGACCTCGATACGATGACATCGCTGCAAATCGTCACGACGATGAACGATGAGGATCTTCGTGCCGTCCAGTCGGTCACGAAAGTGTTGCCCCAGGTTGCCACAGCAATCGACTGGGCTGCTGAGACACTCGAGCGCGGCGGGCGCGTCTTTTACATGGGCGCAGGCACCAGCGGTCGTCTGGGCGTACTCGACGCTTCGGAGTGTCCGCCCACGTTTGGCGTGTCACCCGATCTGATTGTCGGGCTCATTGCCGGAGGCGAGACGGCGTTTATCAAGGCTGTCGAAGGTGCCGAAGACAGCGAGGAGCTTGGCGCGAACGACCTGCGAGAGCGTGGACTCTCGGACAAGGATCTTGTCGTTGGCCTGGCGGCAAGCGGTCGTACTCCTTATGTGGTGGGCGGCCTTGTGTACGCCAAGGCAACTGGGTGCAAGACCATTGCAATTGCCTGCAACCAAGGGTCGAAGATCGGGGAGAGCGCAGATCTTGCCATTGAGCCCGTGCCCGGTCCCGAGGTGCTGACCGGCTCAACGAGGCTCAAGGCGGGAACGGTTCAAAAGCTCATTCTCAACATGATTTCGACCGGTGCCATGGTCAAGATCGGCAAGGTATACCAAAACCTGATGGTCGATGTGCAGCAGACGAACGAGAAGTTGGTGGTGCGCGGCCAGAACATCGTGATGGGGGCGACCGGCTGCACGCGCGAGCGCGCCGTTCAGGCGCTTGCAGATGCCGGCGGCCACGTAAAAACCGCTATTGTCTCGGTACTGCTGGACTGCGATGCCGAGCAGGCTACGGTAGCTCTTGAGCGGGCGCGAGGCCATGTCCGTGCTGCGGTGAGTGGCCATGAGAAGAGCAATGCCGATGCCCAATAGGTGCGCGGCGTGAGCTGATATGACATTCAGACGAGATACCCAATACAAGGAGGAGTTATGACGAACAAAGAGCTGGCTCAAAAGCTGCTGGACCTTTTGGGCGGTAAAGGCAACGTGCTCGCAAACGCGGCGTGCATGACGCGCCTGCGCGTGACCGTCAAAGACACGGGCAACGTCGACACGGAGGGCATTAAGGCACTCGACGGCGTGATGGGCCTGGTCGAGGACGACACGATGCAGATCGTGCTGGGTCCGGGCAAGGTGAATAAGGTGCTCGAGGAGTTCTCCAAGCTCACTGGCCTTGCGAAAGGCGTTGCCGATGAGAGCGTGGTTGACGCTGCGGCCACAAACAAGGCCGCGCAGAAGGCCAAGTACGAGTCCAAGCCGGTTCAGGCCTTCCTCAAGAAGATTTCCAATGTCTTCGTCGCCCTACTTCCCGGCATCATTGCGGCTGGCCTCATCAACGGTATCTGCAACGTCATTAACGTCTCGACGGCAGGCGCGCTTGCAGGCGAGTGGTGGTACCAGGGCATTCGTTCCATGGGCTGGGCCCTGTTTGCCTATCTGCCCATCTTGGTGGGCTATAACGCGGCACGTGAGTTTGGTGGCTCCGCTGCGCTGGGCGGCATCGCCGGCATGATGTGTATCGCCAACAGTGCCATGCCCCTGCTTGCGCCTGGCGCGGCTGATCCTGCCACTGCCATTCTGCTGCCGCTCACCAATGCGCAATACAACCCCGCAGCGGGCGGCATGATCGCGGCTCTCATCGCTGGCGCATTTTTTGCCTGGATGGAGCGTCAGATTCGCAAGGTTATGCCCAACGCACTCGACACGTTCTTGTCTCCGCTGCTGGTGCTCATCATCGGCGCCTTTGCTCTGATGCTCGTCATCCAGCCGGTTGGCGCATGGCTGACGACTGCCATCTTTAGCGTTTTGACCTTTATCTTCGAGAAGCTGGGCGTCCTGGGCGGCTATATCCTGTCGGCAGGCTTCTTGCCGCTGGTTTCCGTCGGCCTGCATCAGGCGCTCACGCCGATCCACGCTATGCTCAACGATCCCGACGGCGCTACCAAGGGTATCAATTACCTGCTTCCCATCCTTATGATGGCTGGCGGCGGCCAGGTCGGTGCCGGTTTGGCGCTGTACTTTAAGACCAAGAACGCCAAGCTCAAGAAGTACGTCGCAGAGTCCATTCCCGTTGGAATCCTGGGTGTGGGAGAGCCTCTGATGTATGCTGTTACGCTGCCGCTCGTTCGTCCGTTTGTGACGGCCTGCCTGGGTGCCGGATTTGGCGGCGCGCTCGCGGCGCTGCTTCACATCGGCACGGTTTCTCAGGGCGTTTCCGGTCTGTTTGGCCTGCTGATCGTTGTTCCTGGCCAGCAGCTCGGCTACGTTGCCGCTATGCTGCTTGCCTATGCCGCCGGCTTTGTCCTGACGTGGTTCTTTGGCGTCGACGAGCAGAAGATCAACGAGTTCTTTGGCGAGTAGTTTGATATCGCGAGCCGTGTTGCTCGGGGCTCGCGGTGCGCGGCAGATTTCTTGATGCTATGGTTGTGCCGGCGGGGCTAACTGCTCCGCCGGCCTTTTTTAAAGGAGCGTTGAAGCGTGAAAACGGGTATTTCGATTTATCTTTCCAGCCCTCTGCAGGATATTGAGCGGACGATTGAGCGTGGTGCCGCGGCGGGTGCGCGCTATGCGTTCACCTCGCTGCATATTCCCGAGGATGGGGGAGCGGCGTATGCCGATAAGGCCCGTCATGTGCTGTCGCTGCTTTCCGCCCGCGGCATTGCGCTCATTGCCGATGTGGGGCCTCGCACGTGCGATTTGCTCGGGCTTGAGCGCATCGAGGACTTGCGCGATCTGGGGTTGGAATACCTTCGTTTGGACTATGGCTTTAGCGCCCAGCGGGTCGCGGAGCTGTCCGGTGTATTTCGCATTGTGGTCAATGCATCGACAGTGAGTTCTGATGAAATCGCATCGTGGCGTGAGGCCGGTGCCGATGTGACTCGTTTTGCCGCCTGCCACAATTTTTACCCCAAGCCTTATACCGGTTTAGCTCTGGAGGACATTGCTCGGGTGAATCTTCGTCTTGCGGCGCTTGGATTCGAAATCATGGCTTTTGTGCCGGGTGATGCTAACGTTCGCGGGCCGGTATTCGAGGGACTGCCGACGGTCGAGGCGCAGCGCGGTCGCGCGTCAAAGGTTGCCCTCAATATGCTTGAGCTTGCACATGGCGCCGATTGCGACATTGTGTTGGTCGGCGACCCCGATCTTTCCGATGCGGGCTGGGCGCAGTTTGCTCAAGTTTCCGCCGGATACGTGGACCTGCAATGCGAGCTTGAGCTCAGTTATGCCTATGTGCGCGGGCAGATTCATCACGACCGGCCCGACTCGAGTGTCCTCATCTTTAGGTCTCAGGAGTCACGTACGAAGCTTAAGCCGGATTCCGTGCCGACGGATGCCGGAGCCGGCCTGCCGCGAAAGGCGGGATCGATCGCTGTGAGCAATAGCGGATATGGGCGCTACGAAGGCGAGCTTGAGATTGCGCGGGTCGATCTTCCCGGTGACGAGCGCATGAACGTTGCGGGCCATATCACGCCCGAGGCAATGGAACTGCTGCCGTTTATCAAGCGCGGATTCGGGGTACGGTTCGTTTAACGTGTGACCCGCGGGCTACAATTGGCCCATCATACGAAGGCGCCTCGTGTGGCGTGTGCCTGCGTTGGCCGAT
>USIL01000110.1:0-5598 GCA_900554655.1 uncultured Collinsella sp. | reverse complement strand
GACCGAGAGGTAGGACGAGGCCTCGGACAAGATATTGCCCCAGGTGGGAACCATGGTTGCGGGAAGGCCTGAACCGATGAAGGTCAGCGAGGCCTCGAAGATGATGGCGTCGGCGACCAGGGTAACGGTGAAGACCATGATCGGGGCGATGCAGTTACGCAGAACATGCTTGATCAAAATCCACGGAGCCTTGGCGCCGGAAACGATGACCGCGCGGACATAGTCCTCGCCGTACTCGGACACGATGTTGGCGCGCACGATACGGGCAATCTGCGGAGTGTACATAAAGCCAATGGCGAAGATGATCGACGGCACGGAATTGCCCAGGATGGAGACGAAGACGGCCGCGAGGGCGATGCCCGGGATGGACATGATGATGTCCAGGATGCGCATGATCGCCTCGGAAACGGACTTGCGCGAAACCGCCGCGAGGGCGCCCACGACCGAGCCGCAGACCAGAGCCATGGCAGTGGCACCAAAGCCGATGATCAGCGAGTAACGGCCACCGTAAAGCATACGCGACAGGATGTCGCGGCCCTTATCGTCGGTACCGAAGATAAATCCATTGCCGGGAGCCTGGCGAGCAGTGAAAATCTCGACCGGGCTATAGGGGGCAAGAAGGGGCGCCAGAATCGCGGTCAGGGCGACCAACACCAGCACGACGGCGGCAATCTTAGAAGACAGCGTCATCTTCTTCCAGCCACCGAGCTTGAGCCCCTTGGAGGCAGCCTTCTCGAGCTGCTCGGTTTGCTTCTCTCGAATCTTTACCATAATCTACACCGTCCTGATGCGCGGGTTGATGAGCAGGTAGAGCATGTCAACCACGATGTTGATGATGATGAAGGCAAGAGCAACGACGATGACGACGCCCTGAACCAGGTTCGCCTCGTTGCCCTGAACGCCCTGCAGAATCGCAGTACCCATGCCGGGGAGGTTGAAGATGACCTCGATGACGACGGCGCCGCCCATAAGGTAACCGATCTTAAGACCGAGGGTGGTGACCGGGGTGATCAGCGCGTTGCGCAAAACGTTGATGCCGACGACGACCTTCTCGGGAACGCCGGCGCCACGGGCCATGCGGACGTAGTCCTTGTCGAGCTCCTCAACCATGGCCGTACGCACGATACGAGTCATCTGGCCCGTCAGCGGGAATGCCAGAGCGATAGCGGGCATGATCATACGTCCCAGATAGCCAGCCGGGTTGGTGGTGAAGTGAGGCAGAGCACCGGATGCCGGGAGCACCTTAAGGTAGGAAGAGAACAGCAGAATCAACAGAACGGCAAGCCAGAACGACGGGGTTGCCAAGCCGGCGATGGAAAAGACGCGGATCACTTGGTCCGGCCATTTATCGCGATACAGTGCCGCGATGACGCCGAGCAAAAACGAGACGACCGCGCCGATGGCAAGACCGATGAAGGTCAGCTGCATCGTGACGGGCAGGGCCGTGGAGATGCGCTTGGCAACGGAGTTGCGAGCAGCACCATAGGTGCCCATGTCACCATGGATCAGATCGCCCATGTAGCGCACGTAGCGCACGGGCCAGGGGTCGTCCAGACCATACTTCTCATGGTACTCGGCAACCGCCTCGGGCGAGGCACCGTCACCCAACGCCGTATAGGCGGGGTCGGTCTTGGAGAACGACATAAGGAAGAACACCAGGACGGTGACGCCCAATGCCATGATCGGCAGCGCCACGAGACGCCTTCCAATCAAACGTAGAAAGTTGTTCACGTTCTCTCCCCTTTCTTTTGTCGGTAGGACCAACTGGTATATGAGTATGGATACTCATTACAAGACCCGAGCGACATCGAGGCCGCCCGGGTCTTTGTTTCAACTATGAGGACGTTGCCTTACGACCGACGCCCCACATATGACTCAAACGAGTCTTAGGCCTTGACGGTCGCGACGCCCCTGAAGGACATGCTCGTCGTGCCGATGCCCTTGAAGCCATCGAGGGCCTCGCCGTTGGGCGCGGTAGACGGATCGTCCCAGGAAGCGGAGACGGTCTTGACGTGGACAACGGGGTACAGAACAGCGTTGTCGGCGATGATGTCGAAGCACTCGTTCCACTTCTTCTGCTGCTCGTCGCCCTCGGCGGCAAGAGCCTCGTCCATGAGACCGTGGAGCTTCTCCCACTCAGCGGACTCCTTCCACGGGCAACGGGTCTGCATCCAGACGTTGTCGCCGTACCACCAGTTGAGCAGCAGGTCGGGGTCAGCGCCGAAGCAGGACGGATCGCCAGGGGCAAGGAGGATATCGTAGGCCTCGCCGCCGTCGATGGCAGCGTAGGTGGCCGGCGAGGTATCGGTCTGGATGGTCACCTCGAAGCCGAGAGCGTCGAGGTCGTTCTTGACCTGGGCGGCCATGCCCTTAATCTGCTCGTTGTCGGTGGTGCGCAGGGTGATGGCACCCGGGGTGATGCCGGACTCCTCGATGAGCTTCTTGGCCTTCTTGGCGTCGGTCTTGTACACCGTGGAAGCCTCATGATAGTTGGTGAAGCTCTTGGGCAGGTAGCAGCTGGCAGCGGTGGCAAGGCCGGCGAAGGTGTTGGTGATCATCTTCTCGGTGTCGAGCGCGTACATGACGGCCTGACGGACCTTGACGTTGTTCCAAGGCTCCTTGGCGACGTTGAACATGATGAAGCGGGTGCCGAAGCCCTGGACGTTGTCGATCTTGCAGCCAGCGCTCTCGAGCTGGTCGACGGCGTCAGCGGTGACGAGCTCCATAACGAGCGTGGAGCCTTCCTGCTGGGCGGTAACGCGAGCGGTGGGGTCGGTCAGGATGCTGTACTGGATCTTCTTATCCTCGGCAGTATACTCACCGTTGTACTCGGGGTTGGGAACCAGGGTAATCTCGGTATCGGAGATAGAGTCGTACATCCAGGGGCCGGAACCGATCGGCTGCTTGGCGCGATCCTCCTCGGACTGAGTAGCCGGGGTAACACGGATGATGGCCAGACGATCCTTGAGCAGGGAGAAGTTGGGGACCTTGGTCTTGACCGTTACAGTGCTGGCATCCTTGGTCTCGATGGACTCGAAGGGCTGGAAGAACGGAGCATAGGTAGCGGAAGCAGCGCAAGCGGTGTAGGAGGCAACGACATCGTCAGCGGTGACCTCGGTGCCATCGGAGAACTTGGCGCCCTTGCGGATGGTGACCTCGAAGGTAGTGTCGTCCACGGACTTGGGATCGTCGGTGGCGAGCTCGTTGAAGGTGCTGTAGTCGTGGTAATCGATGCCGTAGAGACCCTCGACGACGTGCCAGTTAGCACCCAGGCCCACAGCGGAGCCGGTGCTGGCGGGATCGAAGCTGGACGGAGCGTAAGCGGAACCGGCGGTGATCACGCCGCCGCCACGGTTAGCGGAATCGGTGGAACCGGAAGCGGAACCCTCGTCGTTAGAGCTGCCACCGCAGCCGGTGAGACCAAGCCCTGCGACAGCAGCGACGCTGCCGGTGAGGCCGAGGAACGAACGCCTGGACATACCCTTGTTGATGATGGCCATGTCTTCTCCTATCAATAGAGAATCTTACTCGGGAGCATCTAGACTTGCCCCCGCGCAACTTGCGGACGATATATACCTTACCTACCGACGAACCCAACTGAGGTGCCGCGCTCGGCGACCGATACATACATACGCTTGAACGGTATTTACTACCGTTCACCGAATTCATTGACAAACGATTCGCCAGACAGTATGTATCGACGAGGTGAGATATCAGTCATCGTCAACCCGCAGGATAGCAGGGTTGTTCACCATGGCTAGTCAAACGTTTTAGCGTTAATAAAACCCGAAATCGACAGGTAATCGCCGCGAAATAAATGATTGAAAATCGGCCAATCATGTATATCAGTTGTTTAGAAGCACGTTTAGTTTTCGGAACGGTTGGCCAATGCCTGGGCGCGTTCGGCATTCCATGCAACAAGTGCCTCGTGGACCGCTTTGGCGACATCGGCCGGAACGCCTCGAACTTCCGCGATCTCTTGCTCGCTCGCCGCGCGCAAACGCTTCATCGAGCCAAAATGGCGCATAAGGGCACGTTTTCTGGTGGGTCCCACGCCTGGAACGTCATCGAGTACCGAAACCGTCATGGCTTTATCGCGCAATTCGCGATGGAACGTGATGGCAAAACGGTGCGATTCATCGCGAACCTGTTTAATTAGATAGAGCGAAGCAGACCCGGTCGGCAGCACGACGGGAGTCTCGTCCCAAGGCACGAAAACCTCCTCATCGGCCTTCGCCAAGCCACAAACTGGTATATCGAGCCCAAGAGCCTCAAGTTGCTTGATCGCAGCGGTCAATTGCGGCTTACCGCCATCGACAACGAGCAAATCGGGGCGCGATCCAAAGCGCTCGTCGGCCATGCGCTCGGGAGCATAGCGTCGTCCCAAAACCTCGGACATCGACACGAAGTCGTTTGCCTCGTCCAATTCTGAATTTTAAAACGACGGTACTGGCTCTTGTCGGCGCGTCCGTTGGTAAACACCACCATCGAGGCGACGGTAAAGGTTCCGTGCAGCGTCGAGATATCGAAGCACTCGATACGCATCGGCGGCGCTGGCAGCGCCAGTGCGCTTTCGAGCTCCAGGAGCGCCTGATTGGTGCGGTCGTCAGCGTACCCCGTTCGCATCATGTAGCGCATGAGGGCATGGCGCGCATTTTTGGATGCCATATCGAGCAGACGGTGCTTTTCGCCACGCTGCGGCCTATGGAGATGGCAGGAACGCTCGCGCTTGCCCGCAAGCCATTCCCCCAGCGCCTCCGCATCCTCAAGCTCGACGGAAAGGTTGACCTCAGCTGGAATATCAGCCGTCTCGTCGTAATAGCGCTTAAGAAAGCCCGACTGGAGCTCTTCCTCGTCAACATCAAGACCCTTGTCGAGAATGAACTCGCAGGTGCGAACTGTTCGGCCCTCGCGAACGACGAAGACGCAAGCGGCGGAGATGGTCTCCTCGCGATAGAACCCGATGACATCGATATCGACACTGGAGGGAAAAACGACTTGCTGACGATCGTCCAGACCCCTGATGACCTCCAAACGACGTTTGACGCGTGCCGCGCGCTCAAAGTCGAGCGCCTCGGCGGCATCCGTCATCTCGGAGGTCAGCTCATCGACGACATCCTTGCGATGGCCCGACAAAAAGCGCTCGACACGCTTGACGTTCTTGGCATAGTCTGCCGGGGAAATCGCGCCGACACACGCACCCGGGCCGCGCCCGACATGGTAGTCAAAGCAGGGACGCCCGTTTTGCGCGCAAATCATATTGACGATGTCTTCCTCGCCCTTGTGGGACTCAACGATACGGCGACAACGACGCCACTCCGCACAGGATGCGGAGCAGATGGGAATAACCTTGCGCAGCGTATCTATCGTCTCACGTGCCGCACGGCTATCGGTATAGGGTCCAAAATAGCGCGTTCCCGGCTTATGACGCTCACGCGTATATTTGATAGCGGGATACAGGTCGCCCTTTGTAATGGCGATAAAGGGGTAGCTCTTGTCATCCTTGAGGTCGACGTTAAAGTACGGATGGTACTGACCAATCAAATTGCGCTCGAGCACCAACGCCTCATGCTCGGTCTCCACCACGATATAGTCAAA
>USIL01000109.1:0-5627 GCA_900554655.1 uncultured Collinsella sp. | reverse complement strand
TCGGTGCGGGTGTCGATGCTCGACGTGGCCTCGTCCAGAATCATCGCCGGCGGATCGGCGACGGCGGCGCGTGCGATCGAAATCAGCTGGCGCTGGCCCTGCGACAGCTGCGCGCCGTTGCCGGTGAGCATCGTGTCGTAGCCGTCGGGCAGGCGGGTGATAAAGTCGTCCGCGCCCGCGAGCTTGGCCGCCGCGATGCACTCCTCGTCGGTGGCGTCCAGGTTGCCGTAGCGGATGTTATCCATCACGGTGCCGGTGAACAGGTTCACGTCCTGCAGCACCACGCCCAGCGAGCGGCGCAGATCGGCCTTGCGGATCTTGTTGACGTTGATGCCGTCGTAGCGGATCTTGCCATCGGCGATGTCATAGAAACGGTTGATGAGGTTGGTGATGGTCGTCTTGCCGGCACCGGTGGCACCGACAAACGCGACCTTCTGACCCGGCTTAGCAAACACGGACACGCCGTGCAGCACCTCGTGGTCGGGCGTGTAGCCAAAGTCGACGTTGTCCATGACCAGGTCGCCGCGCAGTGGCACATACTCGATCTCGCCGGTTGCGCGGTGCGGATGTTTCCATGCCCACATGCCGGTGTGGTGGTCGGCCTCCTCGAACTCCCAGGTCTCGGGGTTCACCTGCGCGTTGACGAGCGTCACGTAACCTTCGTCGGCCTCGGGCTCCTCGTCGATGAGCTCAAAGATGCGGTCGGCGCCGGCGAGGCCCATGACCACGGCGTTGATCTGCTGCGAGATCTGGCCGATCTGCCCGCAGAACTGCTTGGTCATGTTGAGGAACGGCACCACGACGGCGATGGACAGCGCCATGCCCGAGATGCTCAGATTGGGCACGCCCAGCGCCAGGAAAATGCCGCCGGCAAGGGCCACCAGCACGTAGAGCAGGTTGCCCAGGTTCATAAGGATGGGCATGAGGATGTTGGCGTACATGTTGGCCTTCTGCGAGACCTCGAAGAGCTTTTCGTTGCGCTCGTCAAAATCGGCCTCGGCGGCAGACTCGTGGCAGAATGCCTTGACGACCTTCTGGCCGTTCATGACTTCCTCGATGTGGCCCTCGACCACGCCGAGCTCGGTCTGCTGCGCAATAAAGAAGCGCGCGGAGTTGGAGCCGAGCAGCTTGGTCATAAAGGTCATAAAGGCGACGCCGGCCACAATGACCAGGCACATCCACACGCTGTAGTACAGCATGATAAAGAACACCGTGACGATGACGATGGTCGTCATGAGCAGGTTGGGCAGCGACTGGCTGATCATCTGGCGCAGCGTGTCGATGTCGTTGGTGTAGTGGCTCATGATGTCGCCGCGCTGGTGCGTGTCGAAGTAGCGAATTGGCAGGTCCTGCATGCGGTTGAACATCTTCTCGCGCAGCTTCTCGAGCGAGCCCTGCGTGATGATGGCCATGGCGCGGTTCCAGAAGAGCGAGGACAGGATGCCGACGCCGTAGATGCAGGCGAGGGTGGTCACGAGCTGTGCGATCTTGGGCTGTGCGGCTTCCCAATCGCCCGACTGCCACGATTCGCTAATAATTTGCAGGGCGCTCTGAAGGAAGGTCGCGCCGATGGAGTTGATGATGGCGCAGAGTACCACGCCGACGACGACGAGGGGCAAAAGCACGGGGTAGAAGCCAAAGAGCGTCTTGATGAGGCGCGACATGGTGCCGCCCTTGCGGTTGAGCGCGCGCTCGGCGGTCGTTGCCTTACTCATGTGCCTCGCCTCCTTCCTGGGTCTGGGCTTGCGTTGCGGATGCCTCGGTGTCGGCCTCGACGGCCCCTTCGCCCTCGGCAGACATCTTGTTCTGCGAGGTAAAGGTCTCGCGGTAGATTTCGCTCGTCTTGAGCAGCTCATCGTGGTTGCCGATCTGCGCGATGCGGCCGCCCTCCATGACGATGATACGGTCTGCGTCCTGCACGGAGCTGATGCGCTGGGCGATGATGAGCTTGGTCGTGTTGGGCAGGTAGCTTGCCAGTCCTGCGCGAATCTTGGCGTCGGTCTTGGTGTCGACGGCGCTCGTGGAGTCATCCAGGATCAAGATCTTGGGGCGACGCAGCAGGGCGCGCGCAATGCACAGGCGCTGCTTCTGGCCGCCGGAAACATTGGAGCCGCCCTGTTCGATCCAGGTGTCATAGCCCTTGGGGAAGCCATCGACAAACTCATCGGCGCAGGCCAGATGCGCGGCCTCGCGGACCTCTTCGTCGGTGGCGTTCGGGTCGCCCCAACGCAGGTTCTCGGCAATGGTGCCGCTAAACAGCACGTTTTTCTGCAGCACCATGGCGACTTGGTGGCGCAGCGCGTCCAGGTCGTAGTCGCGCACGTCCATGCCGCCCACGCGCACGGTGCCTTCGGTGGCGTCGTACAGGCGGGCGATGAGGTTTACGAGCGTGGACTTGGCCGAACCGGTACCGCCGATGATGCCGATGGTCTCGCCGCTCGTAATGTGCAGGTCGATGTCGTCGAGCGCCTGGCGCTTCGCATGCGCGGAATACTTAAAGCTCACGTGGTCAAAGTCGATGGAGCCATCGGCAACCTCGAGCACGGGCTCGGCGGGATCGGCGATCGTGGGCTCGGCGGCCAGCACCTCGGTGATGCGGTGCGCCGATTCGTCGGCCATGGTCACCATGACAAAGATCATCGACAGCTGCATCAGGCTCATAAGGATCTGGAAGCCATAGGTAAAGATCGAGGAGAGCTGGCCCACGTCGAACAGCGTGCCCTGGCTTGTGATGATGAGCTTGGAGCCCAGGTAGATGATGACGACAAATGCGCCGTTGACGCAGATGTTCATCATGGGGTTGTTAAAGGCGAGCAGCTTCTCGGCGCGGGTGAAGTCCATCTGGACATCGCGCGCGGCGGCCGCGAACTTCTCCTTCTCAAAGTCTTCGCGTACGTAGCTCTTAACCACGCGCATGCCGGTGACGTTTTCCTCGACGGACTCGTTAAGGGCGTCGTACTTGTGGAACACGCGCGAGAAGATGGGGCGCACCTTAAAGATGATAAAGAACAGCCCAAAGCCCAGCAGCGGAATGATGACCAGGTAGACCATGGCAACGCTGCCGCCCATGATAAATGCCATGGTAAAGGCGAAGATCAATACCAGCGGCGCGCGCACGGCGATACGGATGATCATCATAAAGGCCTGCTGCACGTTGTTGATATCGGTGGTCAGGCGCGTGACGAGCGAGGAGCTCGAGAACTCATCGATGTTGGCAAAGCTGAACGTCTGGATTTTGTAGAACAGGTCGTGACGCAGGTTCTTGGCGAAGCCGCAGCTCGCATGGCTGCAGGTGACGCCTGCCGCGGCGCCGAAAGCAAGCGATGTCAGCGCGATGAGCACCAAAAGGCCCGCGGTGGGAAGCATCTCGGCTACGGTGGCGCCGTCTTTGATGGCGTCGATCAGGTTGGCGGTGATAAATGGAATCAGCATCTCGCAGAGCACCTCGCCAAGCACGAGCAACGGCGTGGCAACGGTGACTTTCATATAGTCGCGGATGCTTCCCATGAGGGTTTTAATCATCCAGTTCCTCCCAGGTTACACGGATTTTCTCGAGCATTTCGGCGAGCTGCTCGCGCTCGTCGTGGGTGAGGGCACTAAAGGCTTGCTCTCTAAAGCGAATGCGGGCTGCCTGCTCAACGCGGGCCTTTTCCCATCCCGTTTCGGTCAGGCGGATGGTGAGCTGTCGACGGTCTTTGGGATTGCGGTTGCGTTCGATAAGACCGCCCATTTCGAGCTTGGACAGGATCTCGGAAAGGGACCCCGGCTTGAGGTCGAAGTGCATGCCGAGTTCCTGTTGGGAAAGCTCGCCGGTGGGTTGCTTAGCGAGCAGGCAGACGATGGGCGCCTTGCCAGATATGCCGCCGCCGTGAAAGTGCATGTAGTGGCCGCAAAAGCCCAGGCCATTGAGGATCCGCTTGGCGAGACGGTCTTTGTCGGATTGAGTTTCGGGCTCGTCTGCCGGCCGTGAGGGGTCGCCGCCGGGTTCATGCGGATAGGCGAGTGGTTCAACACACATATCTAAGCTTTGCTCCTTTCTTTAGTTAGGTAGTGGAATTGTTTTGTGCCTAACCAATCTAGGAGCATGAGAAATGAATGTCAAGGTACCAAACTAGTGGTTACGCGGTTTTGCCAAACCGCGCAACGGCTCGACGCTGCAAACCCGCCAGAGCGGCAATCTGCCTTTCAACTTCGGCGGCATGACCAGAAGGTCAATGCCGCCTTGCTTCAAGGCACCTTGCTCGCTCTGACGGGTTTTCGCTGACTTCGCCAAAACATCGGCGTTGCCCTTGTTGGGATAGTCGTTGGGGACGCTCTTGTTGAGTGATCCGTGGGGGACGGAGGAAAACGAATCATTTTGGGCTGCGGTGACACCCTTTCGAAGTTGCTTTGTCCAAAACTGTGCCGGATTACTACGATGAATTCGAAATATCAGACCTCGGCATTGTTTTTCGTAAAATCACAAGCTGTCTACCTGCGGTTTTGTTTTCGCACTTTTCAGCATGGTCTGGGCTCTCCGCGTTAACGTAGTAGATGGGCCCCTTTTGTGGCAAGGGGCCGACCTGCGGCTCAGGGTAGCCAAAAAAGCCACGTCCCAAAAAGACTGATTGGGAGCTGGGGCGTGTCGATGCGATAGTATTGCATGGTGGTATTCGACTAACCGAGGACTTATCCGAGGGCTTTATGGAACAACACCAGCATTATCAGAGCCTGCAAGATCAGGCATACAACGCATTGCGCTCCAAGATCATCTATGCCGAGCTCAAGCCCGGCACGCGCCTTTCGGCGATTGGTCTGGAAAAGGAGACGGGAATCGGGCGCACGCCCATTCGCGAGTCCTTTGTACGCCTGCGTGAGCAGGAGCTGGTGGAAACGCGCCCCAAAAGCGGCACCTACGTCTCTAAGATCAGCATGGAACACGCCGAAAACGCCTGCTTCTTGCGTGAGAAGCTCGAGAGAAGCGTGCTTATTAAATGCTGTTCGGCCGCCACGCCCGAGCAAAAGCATCGGCTCGAGCAGATTCTTGCCGAGTCCGAGTCTCTCGACCATAGCGAAACGCGTCGCTTTTTCGATCTGGACAACCTGTTCCATGAGACGTGTTTTGAGATTGCCGGCCGCCACATGTTGTGGGATTGGATGAAGAGCGTCAATACGCATTTTGAGCGATACAACTGGTTGCGTATGGTCTCTCAGGATCTGGATTGGGAGCCGATTCGTCGGCAGCATCGCCGAATTCTCGAGGCCATTAAAAAGGGCGATACCGACACGGCGAGCTATCTGGCCGAGACACACCTGCACCTGATGCCCGAGGAGCAGGGCCCGGTTATCGCCTTACATCCTGACTATTTTGAGCTGTCCAAAGACTCGGCCATCTAACTCGTTCTCTTCATTAGTTGCGGTGAAATAGGGATTGTTTTGCGGCTCTGATGGTGTAAGCAGTCCGTATTCCACCGCAAGTGCCGGGGCACATCGGGGCACGAAAACGCTGCGGCGCCGCTTGGAGGAAAAGACCGGAAGCAAGGGTCCATTCCTCCAGACGGTGCCGCAGCTGTTTTGATGGTTCGGCTTTTGTCGAAGTGTCTTAGTTGAGTGCGACTGCCAGCCGAGTAGGCAAAGCGGCTCGGGGG
>USIL01000108.1:0-5637 GCA_900554655.1 uncultured Collinsella sp. | reverse complement strand
AAAAATCAAAACAGCCTTCACCCGCAAACGTTTCGGCCGTGTTAACAAATGCGCTCAAAACCTCACGTCTGCGGCTTCAATCGCGCCGTCTGCCAACTCATAAAAATGTAACAGCATTCACGTGCTTACCTGCATCGGCAAGGTGTTACCCTTGTAACATTTGGAACCCATCGCTACCATGCGAAACTATCGAAAGGGCCCCATATGCTCAATAATCACGAGGTCAATCTAACCGACGAGGAGGCTGCCGCCGAGGTCGCCCGCGTCGCGAAGACCTACCCCGTGGTGCGTTTGTTGTCGGCCGATCAGATTAAGAGCGAGCCTAACTGCTTGCTCGCCGGCGATCGCTGCCCTTGTCTGCGTCAGTCGAGTCTTGAGGCCTTGGCAGGTTCCGATGATGTATCGGAGCAGCTGCTCAATGATGGTACCGAGTACCGCGCTCGCCTGCGCCCTCTGAAGGTCGAGGGCGAGCCTCACGTCCTGCTGATGGTGCGTCCGATCGATGAGCAAGAGGCTGCAGAAGAGGACCTCGTCTACACCGACGTGCTGACGAGTGTGCGCAATCGCCGATATTACGAGGAAAAGCTCCGTAGCGCCCGCATGAATGCCGGCGTTGCGGTGATCGACCTTGATGATTTTAGGGTCTTCAACGATACGTGTGGCCGTCATGCCGGCGACCTTGCGCTCGGTGCTGTGGCGACAGCCATACGCAGCGGAATTCGTTCGACTGACGAGCTTGTACGCTATGGCTGCGACAAGTTTGTGGTCGTCATGCCCAATATTCCCTCCGATGACTTCACCCGTCGCCTGCATCAGGTGTCCGATGCCGTTCATGCCACGATTGTTCCGGGCCATGAGTACGTGAGCTTGACGGCATGTGTTGGCGGTGTTCGCATTCATGGCGAGACGGTCGATGAAGGAGTTGGCCGCGCTGTCCAGTTATTGAGCCGCGCTAAGGCAAAAGCCGGTACGGTCGTGACCGATGCCGATTCCATCGAAGCCTTCCAAAGCGAAAAGCCTTTGGTGCTTATCGTTGATGACTCCGAGATGAACCGAGCCATTCTCAACGAGATGCTCAAGGACGAGTATTGCATCCTCGAGGCCGACAACGGTCGTACGGCGCTCGACATGGTCGACCGCTATGGCGATGAGTTGTCGCTCGTGCTGCTGGATATTGTCATGCCGGGTATAAGCGGCTTTGAGGTGCTGGCCGATCTGTCGCGCCGATCGGGTATCGACAATCTGCCTTTCATCATGATTTCGAGCGAAGATTCCGATGATATGGTTCTGCGCGCGTACGAGCTGGGCGCCTCGGACTATATCAACCGCCCGTTTGACTCCCGTGTCGTGCGCCGCCGTGTAAGCAACACCATCCGCCTATACGCCAAACAGCGCCGCCTGACGAGCCTGCTGTCCCAGCAGTACAACGAGCGCGTCAAGAACAGTCGCATGCTCATTGACATCATGGCCGGCGTCATGGAGCTTCGCAACGGCGAGAGCGGCAGGCACGTTACGAATATCGAAAAGCTGACCGAGCTGCTGCTTGACTGTCTGGTCCAGCGTAGCGACACCATCTCCCTCGACAACGAGGAACGCTCCACGATTGCCCTGGCTTCGGCGCTGCACGATATTGGCAAGATGGCGATTGACGATGCGATCCTCAACAAACCCGGATGCCTTACGTCCGAGGAGTTCGAGATTATGAAGACGCATACCACGATCGGCGCCGACATGTTGCTTGAGCTGGGCCGCCATCACGTTGGCAATGCGCTTATGGAATATGCGTACCAGATTGTGCGTTGGCATCACGAGCGCTGGGACGGCAAGGGTTATCCCGATGGCCTTAAGGGCAACCAGATTCCCATTGCCGCGCAGGTGGTCTCGGTGGCCGACGTGTATGATGCGCTGACGAGCGTGCGCGTGTACAAGGACGCTATCCCGCACAAGGAGGCGATCCAGATGATCCTGGACGGTAAGTGCGGCACCTTTAACCCGCTGTTGCTCGACTGCCTGCTCGAGGTGCAAGACCGTATTGCCGAGACGTTGGCACGCCCCGCCGACGTTGTCGCGTTTCCCACGATTTAGTTTGACCAAAGGAGTTTTAATCCATGATTTCCATGCGTGAGGCGTATGAGAAGATCGGCGCTAATTATGATGACGCGTGCGCTCGGCTGATGGGCGAGGAAATGCTTGCCCGCTTTGCCCTCAAGTTTTTGGATGACGAGAGCATGGACAAGCTGGAGGCCGCCATGGCGGCAGGAGACGCCGAAGGTGCGTTTATGGCAGCGCACACGCTCAAGGGCGTGAGCCAGAACCTGGGATTCGATAATCTGTACGAGCCGGCGGTCGTGGTGACCGAGGCGCTGCGCGGCGCCGATACCGTTGATGGCGCTCGCGAGGGAATGCATGCGTTGCAGCAGCAATATGCGGCCACGTTGTCGGCCCTGCGCGAGGCGGCTGAATAAGAGCTTGTGAGCCTTGGGCTGTATGTCTGCCGCGTATAGGCAAAAGGGCGCCCCGTCGGACCATGTGGCCGGCGGGGCGCCCTTATCTGTTTTGTGGTTTGCGAGCTAGCGGGCCTGCTTGACCTTGGCTGCCGCCTCGACAAACGACTTCCAGAGGTTAAAGTCGGTCTCGAGCGTCTTCCACGTGTACTCAGGGTGCCATTGCACGCCCAGGCAGAAAGGCTGGCCTTCGACCTCAATACACTCGGGAACGCCGTCGGTTGCCTTGGCGACCAAGCGCGTGCTTTTACCCAGACGATCGACGCAGCAGTGGTGTGCGGAGTTGGTCTGGATCAGCCTGTGCCCGCCAACCGCGCGCTCCAGCAGCGAGCCCGGCACGACCTCGACGGGATGCACGGGGTCGTTGAGCACGTGGGTATGGCGCCACTGCGTGCGGCCCTCGCGCGCGCCCAGGCTCGGCACGTCCATGCACAGGGTGCCGCCGGTGGCGACATTAAGCAGCTGCGTGCCGCGGCAGGTGGTAAAGAGCGGCTTCTTGGCGCGAAGTACCTCGTTAACCAGCTTAAACTCAAAACGGTCGCGAATCTCGCAGCACAGCGTGGGGTCGTAAGGACGCTCGTCGCCCCAGCGTTTGGGGTTGACGTCCGGACCGCCGGGAATGGCGATGCCGTCGGCGATTTCCACGTAATGACGGATAACGTCGACGTCTTCGGTAATGGACATCTGCAGCGGCAGACCGCCGGCGGCAAGAATGGCGTCGACAAAGACACTTGCGATTTCCTCGTTGGGGGAGAGCATCTCGGTTAAAAACGGCTCTGCCTCTTCCCAGCGCGGTGCGACGAGGATGAGTGGGCGGTCGGCGGGGGCGACGTCGACGTGCGGGGTGTATGACGATGAAGTGCGGGTTCCGATCATAGGTGTTGCTTTCGAATCTGAAGGTGACAGGGCGCATGAGAGACGTGGGACAACGCTTCCGATGGATTTGTCCCACGGGGTGGCTGGCTAGTGACCCTTGATGGAGTTGAGGAAGTCCTGGGCGCGCTTGGTCTGGGGGTGGTCGAAGAACTCGTCGGGCGTGCCGGTTTCCACGATCTGGCCGTCGGCCATAAAGACGACGCGGTCGGCCACGCGGCGGGCAAAGTTCATTTCGTGCGTGATGACGATCATCGTCATGCCCTGCTGGGCCAGACGGACCATGACCTCGAGCACTTCGTTGATCATTTCGGGGTCAAGGGCACTCGTGGGCTCGTCAAAAAGCATGGCCTTGGGCTGCATGGCGAGTGAACGGGCGATGGCCACGCGCTGCTGCTGGCCGCCCGAAAGCTGTGCGGGCACCTTGTCGGCCTGCTCGGCCACGCCCACGCGGCTCAGCAGGTCCATGGCGCGCTCACGAGCTTCCTCCTTGGACACGCCCAGCACGTCGACCGGTCCCAGCATGACGTTCTGCAGTACCGTCATATGTGCAAACAGGTTGAACTGCTGAAACACCATGCCCAGTTCGGCGCGCATGCGGGCAAGGTCCTTGCCTTCCTGCGGCAGGGGTTCGCCCTCGATGAGGATCTCGCCCGAGTCGATGGTTTCCAGACGGTTGATGGTGCGGCACATGGTCGACTTGCCCGAGCCCGAGGGGCCGATCACAACGACGACCTCGCCGCGGTCGACCGAGAGATTGATGTCGTTGAGGACGTGCAGATCGCCATAGTGCTTATCGACGTGTCTGAGCTCGATCAGCGGCTGATTGCCGGTGGAAGAGGTGCTCTGTGCCATGGTGCTCGGCTCCTTATGACTCGAAATGGTAAAGCGTTAGCGGATGATGGTCGCGCCGGTCTTGTGCGAAACATAGACAGCGGCCTTGTTGATCGCGACGTTGATGAGGATGTAGATGACCGCGATAACCAGGTAGACCGACACGAGGGCGTCGTAGTTGGTAATGAGCACACGGGCATTTTGCATGAGGTCGGGGTAGCTCACCACATAGGCGACGGTGGTGTCTTTGACTACGACCACAAGCTGTGAAATCAAGGACGGAATGATAAACCGAATAGCCTGCGGCAACACGATTTTAAAGGTGATTTTAGCTTTGGAGAGACCGAGCGCCTGGGCGGCTTCGACCTGGCCGCGCGGCACGGCGTTGACGCCGGCGCGGAAAATCTCGGCCAGCACGCCGGCCGCGGCGAGCGCGACGGGAAGCGCGAGCATCCAAAACGACGGCAGCGCGATCTTGTACTGGGGCAGCACCAAAAAGAAGAAGTAGATGAACAGAAGGCTCGGCACGCCGCGGAAGAAATCGGTGAGCACGCGGCAGACCAGCTGCAGCGGCTTGATGCCGCTGGTGCGGCCGAGCATAAGGGCTAAGCCCAGCACCAGCGCAATGACGCCAGCGGTGAGTGCGACTTTAACGGTGCCCTCAAAGCCGGCAAGCAGGAACTTCCAGGTGGTGAGGTGCGTAAAGAAATACCAATAGTGAACCGAAAGCTGGCCGGTCACATAAAAGCGCTGCAACACGAGGGCGACGAGCACGGCGACGGCAACAAGCGAGATGGCGGTGCCGATGCGAATCTTGGCGCGCATCTTGGGGCCGGGAGCCTCGTAGAGCGCATCGCGCATGGTGAGCGCGGAGGTGGAGTGCTTGCTCATCGGAGGATCCTCACCTTCTTATCGATGTAGTTGCCAATGTGGCTCACCACAAAGGCCGTGCCCAGGTAGCCGAGCGCCGAGATAAAGAACGCGGCGACGCCGCCGAGCGAGCGCGTGTTGATGTAGCTCACCACGCCGGTAAGCTCTTGCGGCTTAAGCGGCACCTGGCTGCCGAGCGCAGTGGTGAGCATGACGGCGATAAAGAGGTTGGTCATGGGCAGTACGCTCGAGCGCAGCGCCTGCGGAATCACGATTTTGGCGAGGATACGGTTAAAGCTCATGCCCAGCGAGCGGGCGGCTTCGACCTGACCGACGCCAACGGTGTTGATGCCGCTCATAAAGTTCTCGGAGCCAAAGGCCGAGCCCAAAAGGACCGTGGCGACGATAACGCAGGTGCGGTAGGGCAGAACGACTTTGAGCGGCGGTTCGCCTTTGAGGAGACGGACGACCAGCTCCGCTGCATCGACGAGATCAAATCGGATATGGAAAACCCCGTCCCGATGGACCGGCTGCTCTGCGGCGACGTGGGCTTCGG
>USIL01000107.1:0-5645 GCA_900554655.1 uncultured Collinsella sp. | reverse complement strand
CCGGGGCCTCATGCTTGCCCATGCCCTGGGGCGCATGGCCGAATACCGACTTGAGTGCGATGCGGGTGAGCGCGGAGATGGCCACGGTAAGACCGAGGGCGACCACGACGACCAGCCACATGGGACCGGCGGTAACACCGGCGACAAAAGTCAGGAACTCGGAGATAAACATGCCAAAGGGCGGGAAGGCACCAAGACCGAGCAGCGCCAGGACGGCGAGCGCGGCGGTTGCGGGGGCAACCTCGACGACACCCTGAATCTTAGCCAGGCTACGCGTGCCAAAGGCGTGCTGGATATTACCGGACACGCAGAAGGCAAGCGTCTTGGTAAAGCCGTGGAACACGCAGTGCAGCAGGGCCGCGGCGATACCCAGCGGGCCACCGATACCCAGGCACAGGGCGATAACGCCCACGTTCTCCACAGACGAGTACGCAAAGCGGCGCTTGAGGTCGTCCTGGCGAAACATCGAAAGTGCCGCCACCAAAATGGACAGCGTGCCGACGATCAACAGCAAAAGCTGCGGATACTCGGCGCCCACGGCCTGGATGGTAAAGCCATAGAAGCGCATGATCACAAGCATGGCGCACTTAAGCAGCACGCCCGAGAGCAGGGCCGAGACAGGGCTCGGGGCCTGGGAGTGGGCATCGGGCAGCCAAGTGTGCATGGGGAACAGGCCGGCCTTGGTGCCAAAGCCGATCACGATAAACGCAAAGGCGAGGCGCATGAGCGTCGGATCGAACTGGTCGGCATACGGCAGCACGCACGACAGGAATGCGGCCTCGTGGGCGTTGGGAATCACGTCGGCGGCGTTGGCGTAAATCAGCAGCGTACCGAACAGGCCAAAGGCCACGCCGGCGGTGCAGACCATCGCATACTTCCAAGAAGCCTCGAGGGCCGTCTTGTTCTTGTAGATACCCACCAGGAACACAGTGGAAAGTGTGGTTGCCTCCACGGCGGCCCACGTGAGGATCATGTTGTTGGACAGGCACGCGAGCAGCATGGTGAACACAAACAGGCTAAACAGCGCAAAATACTGCTTGGCGCGCTCGGCGGGCATGGAGCCCTCCTCGATATCGGCCTTTACATAGGGCAGCGAGAACAGCCCCGTAAGAAAACCGATAAAGCCGATGAGCAGCACAAAGATGGCGCCCAGCGAATCGAGGTGGAACCACAGGCCAAGAGCGCTCGCGGTTTCGCCGCTCATAAGGACGTCACCGGCCGTCATAATCGACAGCACCAGGACGGCTGCGACGGAGACCAGGTTGAGACCGGCAAACACGTTATAGGACGTGTTCTTGGGCAAAAACGCCATGACCAGCGAGAACACCAAAGGAGTCGCGAGCAGGGCGAGAATCAACGTTTCCATGGACTACCCCCTCAGCTCGGACAGGTCGCGCGCATCGAGCGAGTGGGAGTCGTCCCAAATGCGACGCACGACGATGGACATGATGATGACGGCAAAGATGGCGTCGGTGGCGATACCGATCTCGATGATCTCGGGAGCGGTGGGGGCCAAAAGCGCGAGCGTCACGTGGCTGCCGTTTTCCATAAGGCAGTAACCAAAGATCTGCTTCATGATGTTGCGCTGCGAGATGATGCAGGTGAGGCCCACAAAGAAGTGAGCGAAGCTAATAGCGAGCGCAGGCGTTGCGACCTCGGCCGTGGGAAGGCTGATCTGCGTCACGACGGCAAAGCAAATCGCGACCTCCACGGCGATGATGCAGATGGCCCACGCGGGCTTAAGGCCGGCCTTGAGTGATGCGTCGCTCGGCTCGCCCATCTTCTTGTATGCGCGGTTGAGGATATAAGGAACCAGGACGACCTTGGTGATAAAGGCAGATCCGGCCCACATAAGCAGCTCCTGCGCACCGGTGGTGGCACCGAGCGTAGCGAGCAGCCCCACGAGCACCAGCGACTGCACCGCATACCAGTTGATGGCATGTTTGATGTTCTTGGAGACGACCACCATGGTGGACGTGACGATCAGAAGGCCGCCAAGGATGTTGACGATCGAATAACCCATGTCGTTATACCTCCTAACCGATCCAGCTGGCCGAAAGCGGGCCGCTGACGATGACCATGATGATGAGCACGATGAACACGAACGCCATCGCACGGGGAAGCGGGGCTCCCGCAGCGACCTCTTCGCTCGGCTCGCCGGGCAGGCAATAGCCCATCCACTTGAGGAACCAGGCGAAGGTGGCGACGGTCTCGGCGACCATGATGCACACGAGCACCAGGATCGCGACGTTGCCGGCACCTACAGAAAAGCCGCCGGCGATGATCTGGAACTTCGAGAAGAACGTGTTCATGGGCGGCACGCCGGCAATAGCGAGTGCCGCGACACCGAAGCCCACGCCCGAGATCGGGTACTTCTTTACGATGCCGCGAAGCTTGGGCAGCATACGCGTGCCGAGCGTAAAGGAGAACGAACCGGCGATCAGGAAGAACAGCGTCTTGGCGAAAGCGTGGTTAAAGATGTGGCACACGGCACCGTCAAAGGCCAGCTGGCTGCCAAAGCCCGAAAGGCCCAGACCAAAGAACACGTAGGAGAGCTGGGCAATCGTTGAGAAAGCCAGCAGGCGCTTCATATCCTTTTGCGGCAGGTACATAAGGAAACCAAAGAGCATGGTGACCATGGCGTCGATAATGGCGACCCAACCCACGATCTCGGGGATCTCGCCGGCAGAGACGAGTGCACGCGCGAACACGCACACGCCGACCTTAACCATCGAGGCGCCATGCAGGTAGGCCGAAACAGGCGTCGGCGCCTCCATGGCCGAAGGCAGCCACATGTACATGGGAACCTGTGCGGACTTGGCCCAGGCCGCAAACAGCACGAGCAAAAGGACGATAGCCTTGAGCTTGGCGTCGAGGCCGGCAATCGCGGTAATGGCGAAGGTGCCGGTATGGGCAAACACGATGGCGGCGCCCAGACACAGGCCGAGCGCACCGATATGCGTAATGATCAGAGCCTTCATGCCGGCCTTCTTGGCCGTAGGCGTCATGTAGTAGCTAATGAGGCCCCAAGAGCACGCACCCGTGATCTCAAAGAACACGAGCTGGCCCAAAAGGGTCGAGCTGTACACAAGGCCGGCCATGGCGCCGATGAAGGTCGCGAGGTACGCGTAGAAGCGACGACGCGGTGCGTCGGGATGCTCACGGTTATTCTCGCTCATATAGGGAATCGAATAGATCACGACAAGCAGGCCGATACCCACAAAGGCGGGCGCGAGCAGCGTGCTCATGCGATCGAAGGTGAATCCCATGACGAGGGTCTGCCCAAACGAGATCAGGGGGACCTGCGTGTCGGGCATGCCGGCGCCAGCGAAATTCGCGGCGAGGGCGATGGTGCAGACCGTCGAGACGGCGGCACCCAAAACGCTGAACCACTTGGCGTACGGACGGGGGAACAGGGCGACGAGCACCGAGGCCACCATCGGGGCCGCGATAGCGACCAAGCCGAGAAGGGACAGACTGACTGCAAATGACATTGTTTCTCCCTTCTCCTACACGCCGACGACCACGAAGACAAACGCCAGAACGGCGATGCCCACGACGGCCCAGGTCTGATTGCCGAGCACCTTAAAACGCGAGCGCGAGCAAGAGTTCTCGATCACGCCGCACACGACAAAGTCGATCAGGCACTTCACCAGGAAGATGACTGCACCCAGAACAGCGGTGGCGCCCACGGTCGCGGGCTCGCCCCAGGGGACGAAGATCGCGCAGAACCAGGCGACGACCAGGACCTGCTTCATGGACATGGCGAGCTTGGCCATCGCAAGCGACGGGCCGGAAAGCTCGGCGAGCGGACCTTCTTGAAGCTCCTGCTCGGCCTCGGCCTGATCAAACGGCAGCTTGCCGAGTTCCATGTAGCAGGCGATCGCAAAGGCGATGCCGGCGAGGATCACGGCGACCGGCGCGTCGATGGCGCCCGTCATGATGTGCTGACCCATGGTGGCGATGTCGGTGGAACCGCACACCAGGGCGGCGGCAAACAGCGCCAGCAGCATGGACGGCTCGATGAGCACGCTCATGAGCAGCTCGCGGACGCCGCGTAGGCGTTGGACGAATCCACGCCGCAGAGGGCGAAGAAGAAGCGGGCGAGCGCCAGGCTGTACATGATGGTGATGGCGTCACCAAAGACCGGGATGGGGCTTTGCGCCGTAAAGAGCGGCAGGCCCATCGCGAGCATAAAGGCGACGGCGAAGAACAGCGGCGGCATGATGCGCAGCGCAAAGCTCGCATCCTCGCTCTGGGACTCGGGGCGCGCAAAGAGCTTGGCCAGGTCGCGATAGTCCTGCATGATGCTGGGGCCGCGACGGTTGTGCATCTTGGCGCGGATCACGCGGCCGAGACCGGAGAAGAACGGCGCGACGGCCATGACGACCACGCCCTGCAGAACGGCAAGTACGATGTTGTTCATGCTCTCCCCTCCTTAACCCATTTGCACGGCGAGCACGAGGAACACCACGAGTGCCGCGACGATGTAGCAGATATAGATGCTGTAGTTGCCACCCTCGAGCTTAGTCGCGAGGTCGGCCAGCTTCTCGACACCCTTATGCGGGGCATCGACGAGAACCTTGTCGGGTACGGGCTCCACAGCCTCGGCCACACCGGTGAGCTTCTGGAAGAAGTGCGCGATGGACCAGCAGACGGCCGTGCAGCGGTCGCGCAGCGTGTAGAGCGGCTGCATAAACCAGGACACCTCGGAGGCAAAGGTCGTGGCCACGACGGGCATATGCTCGTTGGGAGCATAGCCGCATGCCCACGGCTGGGACTTCTGCACCTTGCCGACGGTCTTGAGCTTGCGATAACCGCAGGCAAGACCGACGAGCACCACGAGCGCAATAGCGATCGCGGGCGTGGAGGTGGCAGCGCCGGAGTACTGGTTCATGAGCTCCATGCCCTCGGCGGCAAACACGCCGCCGTACGGATGCAGCACGGACGCGGCGACATCGACCAGCACGGGCGCGATCACGGGAGCGCCAATGCCCAGCACGACGCAGATGGCCGCGAGCAGGCCCTGCGCGAACACCATGGGGGCGGGAACCTCCTTGGCATTGGCCGCAGCCTCGGAACGGGGCGCGGAGGCAAAGGAGACGCCATAGGCCTTGACGAAGCACGTGACAGCCAGCGCGCCGGTAATGGCAAGCGCGACGGCAGCGAACACGGCCACGATCATGACGGCCTTGTCGCCCTGCATGGCGGCATTAAACAGCGACTGGTAGGTAAACCACTCGGAAACAAAGCCGTTAAAGGGCGGGATGGCCGAGATGGCAAGCGCGCCAATAAGGAAGCAGATGGCCGTTGCCGGCATACGACGGAACAGGCCGCCCATCTTCTCCATATTGCGCGTACCCGTGGAGTACAGCAGCGCACCGGCGCCCAAGAACAGCTCGCCCTTAAACATCGCGTGGTTAAACGTGTGGTAGAGGGCGGCCATCAGAGCCAGGACGGCGATACCGACCGAGTTGAGCGCCATGGCGGCCATGGAGGCACCGACGCCGAGCAGAATGATGCCGATGTTCTCAACGGAGTGATAGGCCAGCAGGCGCTTGATGTCATGCTCCTGCAGGGCGAAGGCCACGCCGAGAACCGACGAGATCGCACCGAAGACCATGACCATAAGGCCCCACCAAACC
>USIL01000106.1:0-5665 GCA_900554655.1 uncultured Collinsella sp. | reverse complement strand
GTCAGCAAAACCACCACAAAGGTGCCGGTCCCCTTCGTGGTGGTTTTTAGCGCAACGAGGTGTTCCCAGCCGACCATACGGGCGGCCTTGCGCTCACGCTGCTCGATGACAGCGCATCTTTAGACGCGAAGTGCGGAACCGGGTGCATATACGAGCCGCGTAGCGTTACGAATTCATGGGAATGACCGTATCGCCAATTTGTACGCTTGCAATCTTGTCTGTGTCACAAACTTGCGAGAACGGCCAGGTCTTGTGGACATCAGTGGTGCCGTTATCCAGTTTATTTGCGAAATAGCCGCTGTGGCTGGTTGCGTCCTCAACATGACCGTCTTTGAACGTCACGATGAGGGGTATGTTGCCAACGGCATCCATAGACTCCTCCATGTTTTGAGACATCTTGCCGCTGTTGTTGTCGTGTTCGATGGAACGATCTATGTTGTAGCGGACTGAAACGCCAACGCAGGATACGGTGGCCTCTTGAATCGTCGCCTTGGTGCCGTTAAAGTTGACCGATTTGGGCGCGGGAATCGTAACGGATGTATCTTCGTAATTCAGCTGGAACTTAAGATCCCATGGGCCCGTAAGTATTTTCTTATACTCGGGAAGCTCTTTGCCAGCACGTGGCACAACGAGAGAGTTGATATGCGTGCGGACGGTCCTGCCCATAAGGCCGGGTGATTCAACGCTGAACTGTGCAAAGTATTGAATGCTGGAGTCATTGGGGTTCTTGTCAATGAGCCATGATTGGCCTTGGCCGCCATGCTCGCCATCAACGTATACGTTTCCATCGACACTTCCGGCGATAGTTCCGTTCTCGCCCGGCTCGGAAAGCTTTTTCAGGGCAGCGGGATCGTCGAACGTAAGCGTATAGGCGATGGTAACCATATCCTTGTCGCCCATGATGGCGTCGGCGGTCACGGTGACTCCGTTGTTGGAGCAGCTAGCACCGACGGGCCGGCCAATACGGTCGATGATCTCGGTTTGAGAAGCAGGTCCGTCAAAGATGTCGGAAAGCATGTCAGAAGGAAGCGGCAGGACGCCTGTTGCCATAGCCGTGCCAGCGCCTCCAATGACGATAGCGAGGACTGCCGTTACAGCGGCAATGCGAGCGACTGTTCTTACGGGATGGCGGGCGATGCGCGGCTTGCGTCGCGTGCCATTAAAGTTGCTTTGAGCGGTCGCCGCATCGCTTGAGGCGACGGACTGAGCAATCGAGTTTGCCATGTGCTGCTTCGCATTATCGGTAAACGAAATGTGCTCCAGGGCGTGGCGATAGTCATTCGAATTCGTAGTCATTGTGGTCTCCTTTCAAGGAAAGCCGAAGTGACGCACGTCCGCGGCTAAGGTGCTGGGCGGTTGCAGCTGGCGTCGCGTGAACGGCGTCTGCGATTTCCCTGATGCTCATGCCTGCGTAGTAGTGCAAAAAGATGGCGATGCGCTGTGCTTGAGGCAGGGCCGTGACAGCGGAAAGAATGGCGCAGTCGCGTTGCGCGAATTCTTGCTCGGTATGTGTTACGGGTGCGCAGAAATCGGGGAGCGAATCGAGGTCGACAACCGGGTGATTCGCGTGCGTACGGCCGATATCGCGACATGCGTTCAGTGCGACTCGGATCACCCAAGCACGTTCGTGTTCGAGCGAGTCGAACGGTTGAGTGCGTTGGAGAATCTTGATCAGCGTGTCCTGGCAGATGTCTTGAGCGTCGTCAGCGGATCCAAGGGCCGAATAGCACAATCGAAGGATGAGGTCGGAATACGTGTCGACCAAGCGCTTTGCTTCCCGCTCGATCTGATCGGCATCGCATCGGAGCGTGCTATTGCGGTTACGGCGTGCAGGCATAGTGTCACCTCCAATTGGTCGTGGTGGATATAGGGAAGGCGTCTCGCGAGGTCCCTCTACATACAACACGGTCGAGACTGCATAAGTTGACAAAAAAAGACGGCACGTGAGCGCCGTCCTTACAAAACAATGAGTGTTCTCGTTAATTACACAAGCACCGTGATGGACAGGTCGGACGAGTCAGCAAAACCACCATAAAGGTGCCTATCCCCTTCGTGGTGGTTGTTGGCAGTTACCAGGGGGTTCTGGCGGTTGAAGACTCGATTGCTTCGTGGCGTTTGAGCTCGCGGCGCATGGTTTGCGAGTTGAGCCAAGCGGCCTTCCAACCGCGCGTGGGGTAGCGCGCCTCGTCAATTTCGATCTTGGTATAGCCGCAGGCGTTGACAATCTTCGTTCCGCATGGGTGTTGGCGCTCGCGTTGAAAGTTGGGGCCGTAGCTTTGGTGCACATGCCCGTGAATCATATAGTCGGGACCCCAAGACTCAAGAGCCGCATTAAAGCACTCGAATCCTCGATGCGGCAGGTCGTCCAGGTCGCCCATGCCTGCGACGGGTGCATGGGTAAGTAGAATATCGCATCCGTCTACCAGTGCGATTTTTCGCGATAGCTTGCGCATGCGTTTTGCCATCTCGCGCTCGGTATACATGTTCGCGCCGTCGCGGTAGCGCATGGAACCGCCCAGACCCGCAATGCGAATACCTCGGTACACATATACGCTGTCCTCAACACAAATGCACCCGCCCGGTGCATGGCGCGCGTAGCGGTCGTCGTGGTTGCCACGAACGTACACAAGCGGTTTGTTGATGACAGTGACCAAAAACTCAAGATAGTCCGGATCCAGGTCGCCTGCGGATAGAATCAGGTCAACGTCCTCAAAGCGCTCCTTGCGAAAACATTCCCACAGGCAGCGCTCCTCTACATCGGCAATGGCTAGGATATTCATAGGGCACGGACCTCCGGCTCGTTATCGAGCTGCGGAATCGAGCCTATAACGTTGTCAGCCAGCCAGTTCATCTCGACAATCTGCGTACTCGGCAGGGGAGGGAAGCCCTCAATCTGAACCACGCCGTCCTGGCTGTGGAGCTCGCCGCCAAATGGGTTGATGGAGCCCTCGACAATGCCGTTGCGAAGCAGCTGCACAAGTTTACGCGTCTGATAGGGTAGGCCCGGAGCGTAGCGAATATCGATGACGCCGGAGCTCATACCGTACCAGTAGTTGACGGCGCGCACCTGCTGGTCATCGGCGGTCTCGTCCCATGTGCCGTGCAGTAGGCTGCGTACGATGAGTTCGTAGTAACGGCCCCAGTTCCATACCGGCATAGCAATACCGGTAACTTCCTTGCCGTTTACCAGACGGTGAAGCCCGTAGGCGGTGGGGTCCTCGAGAGACTTGGACATATCGGCGCCGGTCATGACGCTCACGCCTTCGCGGCACATGGCCTCGGCAAGACCGCCGGCGGGAACATCTCCCCAAGTGAGGATAATCTGCGCACGAGGGTCGAGCAGCGAGGCACCGATAGCGAAGGCGTTGATTTCGCTCAGCGCGCCCGAGGCGAAGACCGACGCATGGTAGCCAATACGGTGGTTGTCGGCCATGCTGGCGGCAAGGGCGCCCAGTAGGAACTTGGCCTCGTACATCTTTCCAAAGTACGAGCGGACGCTTTGGTGGGGAAGGCCGATTGAGCAGTTAAGGAACCGCACCTGGGGATACTCGACTGACGCCCTGAGCGTGTATTCCATGAGCCGGTGTGAGGTCGAGAAGATGACGTTCGCCCCGTGCTTTACGGCTGTCTCGACGGCGGCGTAGAACACGTCCGAATCGTGGCAGTCCTCGAACGCCTCGGTGCGCACGATGCCGCCAAAGTGCTCATCAAGATACCGGCGGCCCTGGTCGTGTAGGCTGTCCCAGCTCGACGTGGCACAGGGAAACTCGTGGATAAAGGCGATTCGCATGGGATTGGCAGTGGAGTAGACGGTCTTGCTCATAAAGAAGTTGAGCACGCCCGAGGTAGCTTTTGTCGGTGCGCCCTCTTTCTCGTTGGGCTGCGGCGCTTCGACAAGATCGACTTTGTCCTCGTCGCTTTTGCCGGCAATGACAAGCTCGCGCCAAATCTTGCACAGACGGTTGACGACGATATCCGTCGGCGTATCCAGCAGACGGTCCTGGTTGTAGACGTTGAGGTAGACGAGCATGGCATCGGCAGGCGTAATGTCCAAGTGGTCGCCGCCCGCGCGAAGATAGGCGCGCTTAAAGAGCAGGAAGGTGTGACGTAGGTAGTCGACCTTCTTTTGAGGCCATTTTTCGACAAGATCTTGGCCGAGCATTTTGGCAAGCATCTCGTAGCTGCCCTCGCGCGAAAACTCAATCTCGTACAGGGGGCATACGTACCAAAAGGCGCAAAACTCACCGTACAGGCGGCTCTCGACGGAATCCCACTTACCGGGGTACAGACGCGTCACCTTGGCCGAAACCGTCGGAGCATCAAGGAATTTGAGGACGCTGACACGCTTGTTGCCCTCTTGGACGTAAAAGCGGTGCATGAACTCGGTGACGATGATGGGGTCGCGGTAGCCCTCGGAGATTTGGATATCGTAGAGGTTGGACCATTTGCGGGCGAATTCGGTATTCCAGGGGAGCAGCGGCATAAAGTTACACGAAAAGGCGGACTGGCGACCTTTGGTAACCGTGCCGACGACCATTTCGAGCGGAATGTCCCGCAGGCCGATGTTCTCGCGCTGCCCGCAGGGAAGCTGGGCGACCAAGCTGTCGAGGTCCGTAAGATATGGATGCTCGCTTTGGCTGATGGCGCGACGGCGTCCCTGTTCGCCGCGCTTGCGCGCTTGACGATAGGCCTCTTCCATGGTGTCTACTCCCTTAGTCGTTTAAACAACGATATGAACCATGGTACCACGATGCGAAACCACCACAAAGGTGCCTGTCCCCTTTGCGGTGGTTTTAGGCGATGATGGGGGCGATGGCGCGGATGCAGGCGTCGGCTGCCGTAAAGGTGGTGCTGTCGTCACTGACGATAAAGATGATCTTACCCTTAATGCCAAAGTCGCCGATCTCGCTAAAGAGCACGTAGGGTTCCTTGTCAAAGCCCGAGATGGGTGAAACGGCGACCTTGGTGGCACAGGCGAGCTCGTCTGCCAGCGCATCGAGCGAGTCCCACTTTGACGTGTCCTTCACCGCGACGGGAACGACAACGCGTCCAAAGGGCATGAGGTGCACGAGTGTGTTCTTGGAGATGTTGGAGTTGGGGACGATGATGGTCTGTCCGCAGGCGTCCTCGATGGTCGTGTGGCGCCAAGTGATGTCCTGGACCACGCCCGACACGCCGCCGACCTCGATATTGTCGCCGGGCTTGATGATGCCCATAAAGGTCACTTGCATGCCGCCGATAAGGTTTGACAGCGTGTCCTGAAAGCCGAGCGAGATGGCGATGCCGCCGACGCCAAGAGCGGCGACGAGCGCGTTTGCGTTAATGCCAAAGCAGTTGTCGAGGATAAAGCTGCCGCCGATCATCCAAATGACGGCACGCGCGATGTTGATGAAGATGCTCGATGCGGGAAGCGGGTTGTCGTCTCGGTTGAGTAGGTGGCGCAGGGTCTTGGATGCCACCTTGGCGGCGATGGCGGTGACTATTACCAAGATGACGGCCCAGATGATGTTGTGGACCCAGCGCTGCTCAAAGAAATGAAGAATCGGTTCAAACAATTCCATGTAGGGAAACCTCCTAATGATCGTCCAACCATGATACCCACCAAGAAGCCCGTCCGATCAAATTCGGACGGGCTTCTGTGCTCGATATAAGGTTTACGCGGCGG
>USIL01000105.1:0-5697 GCA_900554655.1 uncultured Collinsella sp. | reverse complement strand
AGGGCCGCCCACGACGAAGCGGCCGGTGGGGTTGATATAATACTTGGTGTTCTCGTCCAGCAGCTCGGCGGGGATGGTGGCCTTGATGACCTTCTCCATCACGTCGGCGCGCAGCTGCTCCATGCTGACGGCATCGCTGTGCTGGCTGGAAATGACCACAGCGTCCACGCGGACGGGCTTGCCGTCCACGTACTCGACAGTGACCTGGCTCTTGCCGTCCGGACGCAGATAGTCCAGCTCGCCGCTCTTGCGGACTTCGGTCAGCTTCTTGGCCAGCTTGTGGGCCAGGCTGATGGGCATGGGCATCAGCTCGGGGGTCTCGTCGCAGGCATAACCGAACATCATGCCCTGGTCGCCGGCACCGATCAGGTCGATCGGGTCGGTGGTAGCGCCGGTCTGGGTCTCGAAGGACTCGTCGACGCCCTGGGCGATATCGGGCGACTGCTCGTGGATGAGGCTCATAACGCCGCAGGTATCGCAGTCAAAACCGAACTTGGCACGGTTGTAGCCAATGCGGCGGATAACGCCGCGAGCGATTTCCTGCACGTCGACGTAGGCCTGGGTGCGAATCTCGCCGGCGACGATGACGGTGCCGGTGGTCACGAGGGTCTCGCAAGCGCAGCGGACGTTCTCCACGTTGGCAGGCACACCGTTGGGGGCGATGTAGCCCTGCTCCTGGAGCTCTATTTCTTTGGCGAGGATTGCGTCGAGGACGGCGTCGCTGATCTGGTCGGCGATCTTATCGGGATGGCCTTCGGTCACCGACTCCGACGTAAACACAAACGATCCGTGTTGGGGCGGGATGGAACGAAGCTCTTCTGACATGATTGTCCTTTCGAATAACGTGTCCCGGCGACCGTTACCATTCCGCCAGGCTCTCTACGCAAGGGCACATCATAGCGCGTAAATCAAAGATTCACACCCTTTCCGCACCTACTCATTGGGGACAGACATTAAATGAGCAGCCTTAAACTAAGAACGTCTCCAACGACTGGTCATTTAAGTCTGTCCCCAATGAGTAGGTCAGTGCCCTTTGTGCGGAGGTTGCTTTGATGCTTTATACTGGTGCGGTTAGACATCCATCCTGCAATCGAGGAGATTTCCATGGCATCAGACGTTCGCGTCCGCTTTGCACCCTCACCGACGGGCAAGCTGCACATTGGCGGCGCCCGCACCGCTATCTATAACTGGGCTTTCGCCCGCTCAAACGGCGGCACGTTCATCCTGCGCATCGACGACACCGACCCCACCCGCTCCACCGACGAGAACACGCAGATCATCCTGCGCGCCATGCGTTGGCTGGGCCTGGACTGGGACGAGGGTCCCGAGGTGGGCGGCGACTTTGGCCCCTACGCCCAGACCGAGCGCTTGGACCTGTACAAGCAGGCCGCCCAGAAGCTTTGGGACGAGGGCAAGGCCTATCCCTGCTTCTGCACCAAGGAGCAGCTCGAAGCCGACCGTAAGGCCGCGCAGGAGCGCAAGGACCCCTTCCAGGGCTATCAGCGCCGTTGCCGCGATCTTGATCCCGAGGAGGCCCGCCGTCGCATCGAGGCCGGCGAGTCCTACGTCCTTCGCATCAAGGTGCCCGAGGACCGCGGCGACGTCGTCATCCACGATGCCGTCCACGGCGAGGTGACCTTCGACGCCAAGGAGCTCGACGACTTTGTCATCTTCCGTTCCGACGGCACGCCCACGTACAACTTCGCGACCGTCGTCGATGACGCCATGATGAAGATCACTCACGTCATCCGCGGCGACGACCACCTGTCCAACACCCCGCGTCAAGTCATGGTGTACGAGGCCCTCGGCGCTCCCGTGCCCACGTTCGCCCACATCTCCATGATCCTGGGCGCCGACGGCAAAAAGCTCTCCAAGCGCCACGGCGCCACCTCCGTGGAGGAGTACCGCGACGCCGGCTACCTGTCCGACGCCTTCGTCAACTACTTGGCGCTGCTCGGCTGGTCGCTCGACGGCGAGACCACGATCATCCCGCGCGATGTCCTGGCCAGCAAGTTTTCGCTCGACCGCATCTCCAAGAACCCGGCGACCTTCGACCCCAAGAAGCTCGACTGGGTCAATGCCGAGTACATCAACGGTATGTCCGACGCCCAGTTTGCCGATGAGATCATGGTCCCCGAGCTGCACGAGGCGGGTCTCATCGAGGGTAATGTCGAGTACGGCGAGGATTGGATCGACGCGCTTGCCGCCATCGTCAAGCCGCGCACCAAGATGCCGGCCGACGCCGTGACCGTCGCCGCTCCCATCTTTGCTACGGCCGAGACGCTTGAGTATGACGAGAAGTCCGTCAACAAGGGCCTGGCCAAGGAGGGCATGGGTGCCATTCTTGATGCCGCCAAGGCCGCGCTCGAGGGTGTGAACGAGTGGACGGCTGCCAACATCGACGCCGCGCTTGAGCCGCTGCCCGAGCAGATGGACCTCAAGAAGCGCGTGGTGTTCCAGGCCGTGCGCGTCGCCGTTTGCGGCAACATGGTGAGCCCTCCGCTGGGCGAGACCATGGCGCTCGTCGGTCGTGACGACTGCCTGGCGCGCATTGACCGCGCCCGCACGATGGCGCTGTAATCGCTGCGCAAACGTATGTATCCGAGCCCCGTTCACTCAGAGCGGGGCTCTTGTTTCTGTAGACGTATGGGATAGGAGGTGCTGGGGCCATGGCCGAGCAACTTTCGCTGTTTGGTTCGCCGGAACCGGAGGAGACTCTGGTGAATTCCGTGCCTGCCGCTGCCTCGGCTCAGCCCAAGCCTGCGCGCGAGTCCATTGCCGCCTACGCGAGCGTGGTCCTCGACATCCCGACGCGTGCGCTGTCCGAGCCATTCGCCTACGGTATCCCCCGGTCCCTTGCCAACGAGGCGCAGATCGGATCCACAGTCCTGGTCCACTTTGGCAACCGTGCGGCCGCGGGCTATATCGTCGACATTGCGCCTGAGCTGGGCGACCTACAGGGCAACAACGCCCTCGACCCTTCGCGCATTAAGCCCGTCGAAGCCATCCTCAGCAAACCGCTCTTTACCGCCGAGGCTGCCCGTATCGCGTGCTGGATGAGCCGCGAGTATGTCGCGACACTTTCCGAGTGCCTGCGCCTGTTCTTGCCACCGGGTGGAAGCCCGCGTGTGGTCAAGGGCGACGATGGCGTGTGGACGGTTGAACGTCCCGCCGTCAAGCCTATCAAAAACCGCTGGGTCATGCTCACGCCCGAGGGATTTGACTATACGCCGCCCAAGACCGCCGTTCGCCAGCGTCAGCTCATCGAGGCGCTCCAGTGCGGACCGGTCACGACGCGCGACCTCAACCTTCTCTATAACAGCATGTCGGCGACCATCAAGGCGCTCGAAAAGCGCGGCGTCGTGGTGGTAGAGGAGCGCCGTGCTTGGCGTGGCTGCAGCGAGCAGACCACGCTGTCCTCGGCAAGTGGTAAGGCGCCGGTCGCACTTACCAACGGCCAGCAACAGGCACTCGCGCAGATTGAGCGCGCCCGTCTGGACGCTCATGGCGACGTGGTGTTGGTTGACGGCGTCACCGGCTCCGGCAAAACCGAGGTGTACCTCTCCGCCATCGAGCGCGTGCTGGCGGCCGGCCGTTCGGCCTGCGTGCTCGTGCCCGAGATCTCACTGACGGCCCAGACCGTCGGCCGCTTCCGCTCGCGCTTTGGCGAGACGGTAGCCGTGTTCCATTCGCGTCTTTCGGCCGGCGAGCGCTTGGCCCAGTGGGATATGGTTGCCAGCGGTGCCGCGCGTGTGGTCGTGGGAGCCCGTTCGGCGCTTTTTTGCCCGCTCAGCGACTTGGGCCTCATCATCATCGACGAGGAGCACGAGACCAGCTACAAGCAGGGCTCCAGTCCGCGCTACCATGCGCGCGAGGTGGCGGCCGAGATGGCGCGGCGCTACCGCTGCCCGCTCGTGTTGGGCTCTGCCACGCCTTCTGCCGAGGCCCTCGATCGTTGCCGCCGCGGCACGTACAACGGTGTTACCTGGACGCGTGTGGAGATGCCCGAGCGCCCGGGACACGCCGTGCTGCCCACGGTCCGCATTGCCGACCTGCGCCGCGAGTTCTCGCACGGCAGCCGCTCCATGTTCTCAAAACCGCTGATGGAAGGCCTGGAGCGTGTGGTCGAGCGCCGCGAAAAAGCCGTGCTGTTGCACAACCGCCGTGGTTTTGCGCCATTCCTGATGTGCCGCGAGTGCGGCTGCGTCCCCACCTGCAATCACTGCTCCACCGCGCTTACGTATCACGAGCGCACGCACACACTGCAATGTCACACATGCGGTTCGTCTTGGCGCGTGCAGCCGTATCCCGCGCCCACGAGCCGCTGTCCCAAGTGCGGCAGCCGCTACCTGGCAAAAATGGGTCTAGGCACGCAGCAGATCGAGGACGCACTGCACCAGATGCTTCCCGAGGATGTCGCCATCATTCGCATGGATGCCGATTCCACGCGCGGCAAGGACGCGCATAAAAAACTGCTCGAGCAGTTCGATGCCGCTGATTGCGCGGTGCTGCTGGGCACCCAGATGATCGCCAAGGGCCTCGATTTTCCCGAGGTCACGCTCGTGGGCGTGGTCAATGCCGACTTCGCCCTCAAGCTGCCGGACTTCCGCGCAGGGGAGCGCGCCTACGACCTGCTGGAGCAGGTTGCGGGCCGCGCCGGCCGCGGCGATCGCCCCGGTGAGGTGATCATCCAGACCTACCTGCCCGAGGATCCGGTCATTCGTGCCGTCGCTGAGCACGACCGTTCGATCTTTACCGACTACGACCTGGACCAGCGCCGCGACGCGCTGTACCCGCCGTTTGTTCGCCTAGTCAACATTTTGGTGTGGTCGGCGAACCGAGACGACGCGCAGGACTACATCGGGCGTATTGCAAAGCTTCTTAAGCGTCGCTGGCATGCCGCCGCGCCCGACTTTTTGCGGGCGGGGAGTGCCGTGCCGCAGGTGCTGGGCCCGGCTTCGTGTGTAATCGAGAGAGCCAAGGACCGTTACCGCTTCCATCTGCTTGTGAAGTCGCCCGTGGGGTACCATGTCTCTGATGATATCGACGCCTGCCTCAAAGAGGTGGGCTCTGTGCGCGGCGTGAGCGTGAGCGTTGACGTCGACGCCTATGATTTGATGTAACAACCCGAAAGGATGGCCATGGAAGCCAACGGAATCGTACTGTCGCCCGACCCTCGTCTGCGCCAGGAGTGCGCCGTCATCGAGGAGATCACCCCGGCGATCGAGGCGCTTGCCGAGAAGATGAAGAAGATGATGTTCGAGAACGGCGGTTGCGGCCTAGCTGCTCCGCAGATCGGCGAGCTCGTTCAGCTCGTCACCATCGACTGCGATTACAGTGACAAGAGCGACTATGACCCCTACGTGCTCATTAACCCTGTGATCGTGGAGCAGAGCGACCATCTGGTGCCGTTTAGCGAGGGCTGCCTGTCTATCCCCGGCATTAGCTGCGAGATCGAGCGTCCCGACCATGTCGTCGTCGAGGCGTACGACCTGGACGCCAACCTGATTCGCTATGAGGCCTCGGGCGACCTGTTCTGCGTGTGTTTGCAGCACGAGATCGATCACCTGCATGGCAACACCATGTTCGAGCGACTGAAGCCCATGCAGAGGCTCAAGGCCGTCAAGGAGTACCAGGACGCCCTGGCCCGCGGCGCTCGACCGGGCGAGACGGAGTAGGTTTGTCCGTCCCCGGGGC
>USIL01000104.1:0-5706 GCA_900554655.1 uncultured Collinsella sp. | reverse complement strand
CGACGTCCTAGTAAAAGAGGCTGGCGGCCGCGCCATGAAGGTCGCGGTGTCGGGTGCATTTCATAGCCCCTATATGGCCGAGGCGACCTGTGGCCTTGCCGCATATATTGAGGCCGGTCACGCGCCGTCCCCGTTGCTCATTCCTGTTTTGGCAAATATGACAGCGGCGCCCTATCCGGCGGATCCCCAGACGGCATCGGATGTCTTGGCCAATCAGGTGAGCCATGCCGTACGCTGGGTCGATACGCTGCATGCTCTGCAGGATCAAGGCATCGACACATTTATTGAGGTCGGCCCCGGCAAAACGCTGTCCGGCCTGGTCAAGCGTACGCTGAGCGACGTTCGTGTGTATTCGTGCGAGACGGCCGAGCAGGTCGCAGCTATTGCCGACGAGCTCGCATAGTCCACAGGGCTGTAACCCGAAAGGAATGACATGGGCAACTTGAACAATGGCGCGCTCGAGCGCAACGACTCACGTCGCGTGGCACTGGTCACGGGCGGCTCGCGGGGTATCGGCCGCGCCTGCGCTATCGGTCTGGCGGAGGATGGCTGCGATATCGCCGTCGTCTATGCCGGCAGCGTCGATGCGGCGCGCGAGACGTGCGACGCCTGCGAGGCGGCTGGCGCCACGGCGCGCTCATATCAATGCGACGTGGCCGACCCCGCTGCCGTCAACGCGTGCGTGGAAGCGGTCCTCAACGACTTTGGCTCCATTTGGGCGCTCGTCAACAACGCTGGCATCACCCGCGATGGCCTGCTCATGCGCATGGGCGATGACGCCTTCGATCGCGTGCTCGATGTCAATCTTAAAGGAACGTTTAACACGACGCGCGCGCTCACCAAGACCTTTATGCGCCAGCGCGGCGGCTGCGTCGTCAACATGAGCTCGGTCGTGGGCCTGATGGGCAATGCCGGGCAAGCCAACTACGCTGCCTCCAAGGCGGGCGTGATCGGCCTGACCAAGGCGGTGGCGCGCGAGCTTGCGCCCCGCGGCGTACGAGTGAACGCGGTTGCCCCCGGGTTTGTCGAGACGGATATGACGGCAAAGCTCTCGGAGAAGGTGCGTACGGTAACCGAGGAGCAGATTCCCCTTAAGCGTATGGCGCGCCCCGAGGAGGTGGCCGGCGTAGTGCGCTTTCTGGCGAGTGATGCGGCTGCCTACATTACGGGTGAGGTCGTGCGCGTCGACGGCGGAATGGCGATGTAGAAACCAGGGCCGAAGAACGGCTTGGATGAGGAGACCATGATGGAACAGAGAGTTGCAATCACCGGTATCGGTGCCGTGTCGCCGCTCGGCAACACCGCGCTTGCCACCTGGGCGGCAATGTGTGCTGGCACGTGCGGCATCGGCCCGATCACGCACTTCGATACCGATGCGTTTACCGTCAAGGTGGCGGCCGAGGTCAAGGGCTTTGACGGCAACGAGTACTTTGGCAAGCGTGACGCCAAGCATCTCGACCCCTGCGTTCAGTTTGCGATGGCGGCTTCGGACGAAACCATGCACGATGCGGGCTTTGATGTCGAAGGCGCCATCGATCGCGAGCGCCTGGGCGTCTACGTGGGCTCGGGCGTGGGCGGCATGACGACGCTCGTCGACAACGTCCATACGATTGCCGAACGTGGGCCCCGCCGCGCATCGCCCTATATGATCGCGATGATGATCCCCAACATGGCATCGGGCAATATCGCAATCCGCCACAAGGCAAAGGGCCCGACCCTGCCCGTGGTGACCGCGTGCGCAACCTCGGCCCATGCGGTGGGCGAGGCGTTCCGCGCCATAAAGCACGGCTATGCCGACGCGATCCTCGCGGGCGGCGCCGAGGCCGCAATTATCCCCGATGCCGTTGCGGGCTTTACGTCCTGCCGCGCATTGACCACCAACCCCGATCCCGCGACGGCTTGCCGCCCGTTCGATGCAGACCGCGATGGCTTTGTGATGGGCGAGGGCGCCTGCGTGCTCGTGCTCGAGAGCATGGAACATGCGCAGGCGCGCGGTGCGCACATTTATGCCGAGGTCGTGGGCTACGGCAACACCGATGATGCCTATCACATCACGAGCCCTGATCCCGAGGCTGCCGGCATTGCCCGCGCGATATCGCTGGCGGTGACCGAGGGCGACGTCAGGCCTTCCGAGGGCCTCTACATCAATGCCCACGGCACATCGACCAAGCTCAACGATTCGTCCGAGACGGCGGGCATTAAGCGTGCGCTCGGCGAGGACGCGGCGCGCGCCGCGCACGTCTCGTCGACTAAGTCGATGACCGGCCACATGATCGGTGCCACGGGCGCCATCGAGGTCATGGCCTGCGCCATGGCGCTCGAGCAGGGCGTGGTGCCGCCGACCATTAACTACCGCACGCCCGATCCCGCCTGCGATCTTGACTACACGCCCAATCGCGCGGTTCGCGCCGACCTTACCTGGGCGCTTTCGACCAACCTGGGCTTTGGCGGACACAACGCCGCCATCGCGCTGCGTAGATATACGAGGAGCTAGAGCATGGATTCCAAAAGACTTGCCGAGATAGCCGATGTTATGGAGGACCGCGGCCTCACGCGCGTACGCGTTGAGGAGCCCGATGGCACCGCGGTCGAACTCGAGCGCGCGAGCGCCGCACAGCCGGTTGCCGTGCCCATGCCCATGCCGAGCGCTATGGCCGCTCCAGTTGCAGCTCCCACAGTCGCGCCTGCCGCACCGGAACCCGCCGCGCAGGCGCCTGTTGCCGCACCGGAGCCCAAGGGCACCGAGGTGACCGCTCCCATGGTCGGCGTTTTCTATGCTGCCCCGGCGCCGGGCGACGAACCGTTTGTGCGCGTGGGCTCCAAGGTCAAGGCCGGCGAGACCCTCTGCATCATCGAGGCCATGAAGGTTCTCAACGAGGTGACGGCCGAGGCGGATGGCGAGGTGCTCGAGATCTGCGTGGCCGACGGCGACCTCGTTGAGTTTGGCAGCTGCCTCATGAGGATCGGATAGGTGATATCCATGAACAAAGAAGAGCTCAAGAAGCTGTTGCCGCATCGCGAGCCGATGCTTTTGCTTGACGAAGCCGAGCTAGTGGGCGACGAGGCCCACGGCAAGATCACGATTACGGGCGACGAGTACTTTTTGCAGGGGCATTTTCCGGGAAACCCGGTGGTCCCCGGCGTGATTCAGTGCGAGATGCTCGCCCAGAACTGCTGCGTGCTGCTGATGGGCGATGAGGAGGCGCGCGGCGCGACGCCGTTCTACACGAGTCTGGACAAGGTGCGCTTTAAGCGTCCGGTGCGCCCGGGCGACACGGTGGATCTGGTGTGCTCCATCACGCGTGCGCGCGGGCCGTTCCGCTTTGCGACAGGTACTGCGAGCGTTAACGGTGAGGTCTGTTGCCGCGCCGATATGTCTTTTGCACTCATGCACGAAAAGTAGGGAAGTTTTCATGTTCGACAAAGTGCTCATCGCCAACCGCGGCGAAGTCGCGGTCCGTGTTATCCGCGCGTGCCGCGATATGGGCATCAAGACCGTCGCCGTTTATTCCACGGCCGATGCGGACGCGTTGCACGTGCAGCTTGCCGACGAGGCGTATTGCATCGGCGGCCCGCGTCTTGCCGAGAGCTACCTCAACGACGATGCCGTGCTCACCTGTGCCGTAAAGTCAGGAGCTAAGGCAATTCATCCCGGCTATGGCTTTTTCTCCGAGAAGGCGAGCTTCGTGCGCGACTGCGACAAGTATGGCCTGGCGTTTGTTGGTCCCTCGGCCGAGGTCATCGACAGCATGGGCGACAAGGACGCCGCACGCCGAACGGCTGCCGCGGCGGGCGTGCCCATCGTTCCGGGCTGCGATTTGCTCAAAAGCCCCGAGGAGGCGACGGCCGAGGCCGAGCGCATCGGCTGCCCCGTGCTCATCAAGGCGCGTGCAGGTGGCGGCGGTCGCGGCATTCGCAAGGTCGAGCGCGTGAAAGATGCGGCAAAGGCGTTCATCGAGGCGCGTGCCGAGGGCGAGGCCGTTTTTGGCGACGGCGAGTGCTACATGGAGAAGTTCGTCGCGCCGGCGCACCACGTTGAGGTGCAGATTATGGCCGATAAGCAGGGCCATGTGTTTTCGCTCGGCGAGCGCGAGTGCTCGGTGCAGCGTCGCAACCAAAAGCTGATCGAGGAGAGCCCCGCGCCGTGCCTCGACGGACACGACGGCATTCGTGCTCGCATGCACAAGGCAGCGCGTGACCTGGCTCGTGCCGTTGGCTACGAAGGAGCCGGTACCATCGAGTTCCTGTATTCGGACGACGGCAATTTCTACTTTATGGAAATGAACACGCGCTTGCAGGTGGAGCATCCGGTTACGGAGTTTGTGACCGATACCGACCTGGTCAAATGGCAGCTGCGCGTGGCAGCCGGCCAGCCTCTGCCCTTTGAGCAGGAGGACATGCCGGTCCGCAACCACGCCATGGAGTGCCGCATCAATGCCGAGACGCCGGACTTTCTGCCGTCATGCGGAACGGTCACCGCGTTGCGTGTGCCGGGTGGTCCGCGCGTGCGCTGGGATTCCGCCATGTTTACCGGTGCGACAGTTCCGCCGTACTACGACTCCATGCTCGGCAAGCTCATCGTGTGTGCGCCCACGCGTGACGGCGCCATTCGCAAGATGCGCTCGGCCCTGGGCGAGCTCGTGATTGAGGGCGTGAGCGAAAACAGCGAGCTTCAGCTCGACGTGCTGGCAAACGACGAGTTCTTGTCGGGCATGTATCACACCGATCTGATGGGGCATCTCTATGCTGATGAATAGAAAAGCGAAGACGGTCAATGTCCTTGAGGGGCCGATAACCGAGTCGTGCGCCGAGTTTCCCGCGCGCCACGTGTTTATCAAGTGCCCGGAGTGCCGCCGTGTGATCGATGAGGCACGCCTACACGACAACCTCGAGGTCTGCCCCCGTTGCGGCAAACACTTTCGCGTGAGCGGTCGCGCGCGCATGCGCATGACGGTCGACGAGGGCACGTTTGAGGAATGGGATGCCAATCTGGCGTCGGAGGACTTCCTCTCGTTTCCCGGCTATGCCGATAAGCTCAAGAGCGTGAGCGAGCGTTCGGGCGAGCGCGATGCCGTTGTGTGCGGCAGGGGCAAAATCTGCGGTTGCGATACGGCGCTCTTCTTTATGGACGCTAACTTTATGATGGGCTCGATGGGCTCCGTGGTGGGCGAGAAGATCTGTCGCGCATTTGAGCGTGCGACCGAGCTGGGATTGCCAGTTGTCGGCTTTACCGTTTCGGGCGGTGCGCGCATGCAAGAGGGCGTGACCTCGCTTATGCAGATGGCCAAGATTTCTGCGGCGGTTAGGCGCCACAGCGAGGCGGGCGGCCTGTATATCACGGTGCTCACCGACCCCACGACCGGAGGTGTAACCGCGAGCTTTGCCATGGAGGGTGACATTATCCTGGCCGAGCCCGATGCCCTGACGGCATTTGCCGGCCCGCGCGTGATCGAGCAGACTGCCCAAGGGATTCCAGCGCTCCGAGTTTTTGATGGAGCACGGCTTTTGCGATGCCGTTGTTCCGCGTGGCGAGATTGCGCTCACGGTAGGCGAGCTGCTGGCGCTGCACGAAGGGCACGCGCCCGGCCTGGGGGCACCGCATGAAATCGTGCATACGGGTCGCCGCGGCAAAAAGCTGGGACACTTGTTTAAGCGCTCGGCGCCACCAAAAACCGCGCTCGAGATTGTCAAGCAGACCCGCTCGGC
>USIL01000103.1:0-5715 GCA_900554655.1 uncultured Collinsella sp. | reverse complement strand
CGTAGACCTTGGACAGAGCCAGCACGCCGGTGTTCTCACCGTAGGTGGTGTTGGCCGGAGCGCCAAAGAGCGAAGCCAGAATCGTGGCAAGGCCGTCGCCGAGCAGCGTGCGATGCAGACCGGGATCGGCAATGTAGTTGCGCTCGCAAGTCGAACCGATAGCAGAGATATCGCCGATATGCTCGATCATGGTCGCGAAGGCCAGCGGCATGATGGTGATGATGGCCGTCGTGGCAAGACCGCTATCGAACTGCGGCCCAAAGAGTGCAAACACGGTGTTGTCCCACACGATGGGCAGACCGACCCACGGAGCGGCGGCAACGCCCGAGAAATCAACCTCGCCGAGCGCAGCCGCAACGGCATAGCTCACCACAACGCCCAGCAAAATCGGCACGATCTTGACCATGCCGCGACCCCAAATGTTGCAGATCACGATCACAGCCACGGCGACAACGGCAACAAACCAGTTTGTCTGGCAGTTGGCAATAGCGGAGCTTGCCAGGATCAAGCCGATGGAAATGACGATGGGGCCAGTCACCACCGGCGGAAAGAAACGCATGACACGCTTGGCGCCAAACGCGCGGAAGAGCGCCGCCAGCACCGGATAGAGCAGACCGGCACAAGCTACGCCCAGGCAGGCGTAGGGCAAAAGCTCGGTCTCGCCGTTGGGCGCGATTGCGGCATAACCGGCAATAAAGGCAAACGATGAGCCCAAAAATGCCGGCACCTTACCGCGCGACAGGAAGTGGAACAGCAGCGTGCCCAAGCCGGCAAACAAAAGCGTTGCCGATACCGAGAGGCCGGTGAGCACGGGCACCAGCACGGTGGCGCCAAACATGGCAAACAGGTGCTGTAGGCCGAGCAGGAACATGCGCGGGCGGCCGAGCGACGATGCGTCGTAGATGGCATCGCTGACGGCGGACGTCGAGGACTGGGACATGGATGTCCTTTCGAATGGAAGGGCGATCAGGCATATCGGATAACCTGCCCGAACGATACGATCCGAACCATTGTACGCGATACGCAGTACCTCGCACGCGCCGCCACCTGCAAACACTAGCGCTATTTCCAAACGCGCTCGGCAATGCGCTTGACCAGCGCGATCTTTGCCCATTGCTCATCCTCGGTCAGCTTGTTGCCAATCTCGCAGCTGGCAAAGCCGCACTGAGGCGACAGATACAGGTTCTCGAGCGGCACGTACTTTGCGGCTTCACGGATGCGCTCGACGATAACATCCTCGTTCTCGAGCTCTGCTGCCTTGGTGGTTACCAAGCCCAGCACGACCTTCTTGCCCGGGGCAACGTACTTGAGCGGCTCAAAACCGCCGGCGCGCGGCGTATCGAACTCCAGGTAAAATGCATCGACATCCTCGTTTGCGAACAGGTACGGCGCGATGGGGTCATAGCCGCCCTCAAAGGCATAGGTGGAGTGGTAGTTGCCGCGGCACACATGCGTGTTGATGACCAGATCGTCGGGCTTGTCCGCGATGGCGGCATTGTTGAGCGCCACGCCCAGCTCGCTTACCTTCTGCAAGTCGACCGGGCTCATGCCGGTTTTGGCGACAAAATCGGTGTCGCAGTAGATGCCCCAGGTGCAGTCATCAAACTGGATGTTGCGGCAGCCTGCTGCGTACAGGTCGGCGATCACCGTGCGATAAGCGGCTGCGATGGCGTCGGCAAGTTCCTCATCGGTCTTATAGACAGCGCGCAGGCTCTCCTGCTGGCCGTCGCAGCGATCGAGCGTGACCTCAGAGAACGTCTGGATCGGCGCCGGAATGGTCTGGCGTGCGACCTGGCCCTCCCCCTCAAGCGCCTTGACGAACTTAAAATGCTCGACGAACGGGTGGTTCTCGCCGCTAATGGGACCAGTAACCACGGCGGTGTCGGCCGTCGTCTCCTCGTCATGGAACATATAACCCGTGCGTGAGGTGCGGCGCTCAATGCCGTTAAGGCCCCACATAAAATCGAGGTGCCAGTAGCTGCGGCGGAACTCGCCATCGGTGATCACCTGCAGGCCGGCGGCCTTCTGCTTGGCCACCAAATCGCGAATGGCATCGTCCTCGACGGCCTTAAGGCCGGAAGCGTCGAGTTTACCCGCGACATAGGCGGCACGGGCGTCCTTTACAGCCTGCGGACGAAGAAAACTGCCGACGATATCGGCGCGAAACGGCGCGTTCGGTTGAATCGAAGTGCTCATAGATATCTCCCTTTGCATTGGTTGCTTTACTGGGACAGAGTATGAGCGCTCATATGACCATCGTAAAATATACGTTTATGACAGTTTGATATAGATGCTTCCTATATCAGTCTGGACTGCCATAAAGAGATTTGACCCGCGCGGAGCACAGCAGCCTAGATATGCTGACGAATCGCGTCGATATAGGCCTGTCCGTAGCGCGTGAGCGTCGTGTTCTTGCGCGTGATGATGCCAATCTCCATGTACTCGTCCACATCGAGCGGAATCGAGATGATGCCGGGGCCGTTGAGCTCATGACTGATCACGCCTGAGCATACCGTGTAGCCGTTGAGGCCCATGGCCAGGTTGAACAGCGTCGCGCGATCGCGCACGCGGATGTTCTTGCGGCGCTCAAACGTCGAGGTCAGTTCCTCGGAATAGTAGAACGAGTTATAACTGCCCTGCTCATAGGACAAGAACGGGTAGTCTTCCAAGTCCTCGAGCGTCACGCTGGAGCGGCCCGCCAGCGGATGGTCTGCGCACACAAAAACGTGCGGCGTGGCGCAGAAGAGCCCTTCGAACACGAGCTCGTTGGCCGCCAGCATGCGCTCGATGACCTCACGATTGTGCTCCGACAGATACAGGATGCCGAGTTCGCTTTTCATATGCGCGACGTCCTCGATAATCTCGTGAGTCTGCTCCTCGCGCAGGGTAAAGTCGTAGCGCGCGGCATCAAACTCACGAATCACATCGACAAACGCATTAACGGCAAAGGAATAATGCTGGCAACTCACACTAAAGTGCGGCACCTGCTCGGACGCGCCCTTGTACTTGCCCTCGAGCAGGTCGGCCTGGTCGAGTACCTGGCGCGCATAGCCCAAGAAGGTCTCGCCTTCCTCGGACACAATGACGCCCTTGTTGGTGCGCTCAAAGATGTGCACACCCATCTCGTTTTCGAGATCGCGAATCGACGCGGTAATCGAAGGCTGCGACACAAAGAGCCGGCGCGAGGCCTCGGTGATGCTGCCGCATTCGGCAACTTTGACGACATATCTGAGCTGCTGGAGCTTCATGGCTTTCTCCCTAGACGTTCGTGACGCCGAAACCCGTCGTGCCCATCTGACGCATAAACGGCGGCATCTCCCCCGTCGCGGCGCAGGCGGCAATCTGATGCAGAGCCCCGGCAACCGCATCGTCTGCCGCAGCGCCGATATGCCAGCGCGCGGCAGCCGTGACAGCCTCGTTGGCATTGGCGACTGCAACGGAGTTGGGAACGGCATCGATCATGGGCAAATCGTTATCGGAATCGCCAAATACGGCCACCTCATCGGGCGTCAGACCCAAAGCGCGCGCCAACTCCAGCGCAGCGCAACCCTTGTCCCAACCGGCTGGAAGAATGTCGAACAGGCGCACTCGGTTGTTGGGAAACACAAGCGAGAGTTCCGGCACCTCAGCGGCAACGCGCTCGCGTAGCTCCGCGAGCTCCTCACGCGAACGGGCACTCCAGATATTCGCCTTGAACACCGGCGCGTCATCGACGACGGGACGGCACGGGGCTTCTTCGCCTTTGAGCCATGCGTTGCCGCCCGACTCCATGGCGCGACGAACGCGCTCGGGGTCACTCGTCACGCAATAGGCATCGTTGTCCCAAAAGTCATCGCCCAGGCTGTAGACCTTCAGATAGGTATCGTCGGTCTCTTGCTCAAGATAGTCGGCAAGGCGCATGAGGGCACCGTTGTCGCTCGCACGGGAGGCAACAACCTCGCCGTCGACAAACATCACCTGGCCGTTACAGAACGCGCCAGTCGAAAAACACTCGGAACGATTTTTGAACATCCAGCCCATCGCGGACGGCTGGCGACCCGAAACCGGGCCAAAGTGCAGGCCCGCCGTCTGCATGGCATGAATCCCCTCAATGGCGTAGTCGCTGGCGCCGTCATGCCCGGCTGGAATCAGCGTATCGTCCATATCGGTCAGCACAAGTTTAATCATAAGGCCCCCATTCGTATCGGTCCTACCTATTGTAACGACCAGCCAAAATAAACCTGTCCCTTTTTGGCAGGTGCGTTAGTATAGGGAACAACAGATTCGATGCGGGAGTGCCGGCGGTGCAAACCACAAGGCTGAGAGGGCATGGGGCCCAATCCTTTGAACCTGTCAGTTAATGCTGGCGTAGGGAGCATGCCGCCTTTACAGGGGCGCTGTCTATGCACAGCGCCCCTTTTCTATGCCAAGGAGGCATGTGCAGTGATTGATTCGGAACAGCTTAAGCAACATATGGTCAAGGCCGTGGAGGAGATTCGAGCCACCAATCCGATGGCCGGCTCCATCACCAACACGGTGACGATTGACTTTGTCGCCAACGCGCAGCTCGCCGTGGGCGGTTCGGCCGCCATGGTCTATCTGCCCGACGAGGGCGAGGCGCTCGTTGCCGGCGGCGGCGCCATCTATCTCAACATGGGCACGCTCTTCCCCATCTACGAGCAGACGATTCCCCGCGCGGCCAAGGCGGCACACGACGCCGGCAAGCCCTGGGTGCTCGATCCGGTGGGCCTAGGCATCGGTAGCCTGCGCACCCAGCTGGTAAACGAGCTCAAGCAGTACAAGCCCGCCATCGTACGCGGCAACGCCTCCGAGATCATCGCACTCGCCGGCTTGTGGGGTCTTGAGGGCGAGGCGGCCGATCTGAGCCGCGTGCGCGGTGTCGATACCACCGACACGGTCGACGCCGCCCGCGATGCCGCCGTGGCGCTCGCCCGCTACACCGGCGGCGCCGTAGTGGTCTCGGGCGAAGTCGACCTGATCACCGACGGCACGACGGTGGCCAAGTCCCACGGCGGCAGCCCGCTCATGTCCAAGATCACCGGCTGCGGTTGCTCGCAGGGCGGCGTGCTGGCCGTGTACGCCTGCGCCGCCGACCCGTTTACGGCAGCCGTCTGCGGCACCGCCGTCTACAACGTGGCCGGCACGCGTGCCGCCGCTGTCGCCGATGCCCCGGCAAGCTTTAAGGTCGCCTTTATCGACGAGCTCTACCGCGCGACCGCCCAAGACATCGCCAACAACCAACTCGAGCTCGAGGAGGCATAAGCCATGTCCGAGCCCGCAACTGCTGCCGGAATGAACACACTCGTCGCCGTGGCCATCGCCCCGTGCGGCACCGGCGATGAGCTGTCCGCCGAGGTCGCCGAGGTCGTGCGCGTCATTCGCGAGAGCGGCCTTCCCAACCGCACCACCTCGATGTTCACCGAGATCGAGGGCGACTGGGACGAGGTCATGCAGGTCGTGCGCGACGCAACCTTTGTGTTGGCGAGCAAGGGCATCCGCACCGAAGTTGTGCTCAAGGCAGATATTCGGCCCGGATTTACCGACACCATGACCGGCAAGCTCGAGCGCATGGAAGCACAGATCAAAAAGCAGGAGGAAGCACGATGAGCATCCGCGACAACCTTGATATCTCGGCCTATCTGGTACTCGGCCCCGAAAACACCCTCGGACGCCCCGTGGGCGATGTTGTGGCCCAGGCACTCGACGCAGGCTTTA
>USIL01000102.1:0-5756 GCA_900554655.1 uncultured Collinsella sp. | reverse complement strand
AACCCGCGACCCCAACCTTGGCAAGGTTGTGCTCTACCAACTGAGCCATGTCCGCCTGCGAGGATTTAATATACGGGATGATCCACCCAAATGCAAGAACTTTTTTTAAAAAGTTTTGCGACGCTCTCGCGAGGGCATCAGTCGTCACGAAAGGCACGGACAAACGCAGGCTCGCAGCGAGATGCCCCTACATCTCACCGAGCATGATCCAGGCAGAGCTGTCCTGCGTGAGCCTGCCGTCTGCAAGCGGTGATGAGGTGAGCAGGACCCTGCCCGCCGGCAGCTCCACGGGTGCTGCACCGAAGTTCGTCACACACGCCCAGCCGTTATCGCGGCGATAGGCGATGACGCCGCCCTCAGCGCCCTCGGCACCATCCGCAAGACCGGTGCGCCCGTCAAGATCGAGCAACGCAAGATCGTTGGCGCACCCGCGCAGCTTGCGCCGCAGCCAGAGGGCGTCACGATAGAGCGCAAGCATCGATGTCGGGTCCACTTCTTCCCTATCGGCAGCATAATCGGAAAACCATGCAGGCTGCGGCAGATGGGGCGCCGCATCGGCGTCTGCCGGCGAAAACCCAAACGATCCGCCATGCGCGGGATCGTCCGCCGCCACCCACGGCAGGGGCACACGACAGCCGTCGCGCCCCTTCTCACGCTTCGGTCCGTGCGTATTGGTCGCAGTAGGGTCTTCGAGTGCAGCCCACGGGATATCAGCCACCTCAAAAAGGCCGAGCTCCTCACCCTGATACACGTATGCCGAGCCCGGAAGCGCCAGCTCAAGCAAAAGGGCCGCCCGCGCGCGGCGCTCGCCGAGTTCACGGTCCTCGTCATAAGACGACCCGTCGCGCAAGAGCCAGTCGAGCGCAATCTGGTGGTAGCGCGTCGCCTTGATTTGCGGCAGGGCATAGCGTGTCGCCACGCGCGGCACGTCGTGGTTGGAGAGTACCCAGGTCGAGGCGGAATCGGATTCGACGGCTGCCTTCAAGCCCTTCTCGATTGCAGTGTGCATGTCATCATAGGTCCAAGCGGCCTTGGCAAACTCAAAGTTGAATGTCTGGCCAAGCTCGCTGGGACGCGCGTAGAGATACTGGCGCTCGGGCAGCACCCACGCCTCGGCAACGGCACTGCGCGGCGGATTATAGCGGTCGAACACGCGGCGCCACTCGCGATAGATCTCGTGGACCTCATTGCGGTCCCACAGCGGATGGGTGCCGTCGTCAACCATGTCATCGCCCTCGGCGAGATGCCACCGGTCGAGGTCATCGCGGTCGAGATCCTTGGCGAGACCCTGCGCCACATCAATGCGAAAGCCGTCGACGCCTCGATCGCTCCAAAACGCCAGGACGTCGCAAAAGAGCGCGTGAACCTCAGGGCATGACCAGTCAAAGTCCGGCTGCTCGGGCGTAAACATGTGCAGATACCACTGACCGTCCGCAACACGCGTCCATGCGGGGCCGCCAAAGTTGGCATTCCAATTGGTGGGAGGCAGCTCGCCATGCTCGCCGCGACCATCGCGGAAGATATAACGGGCGCGTTCGGGCGATCCGGGGCCGGCGGCAAGAGCGGCTTTGAACCAGGGGTGCTGGCTGGATGAATGGTTGGGCACGATGTCGACGATGACCTTGATGCCGCGCGCGTGAGCCGCAGCGATCATGTCATCGAAGTCGTCAAGCGAGCCGAGACGTGGGTCGACATCGCAGTAGTCCGCCACATCATAGCCGCCATCGACAAGAGGCGAAGGGTAAAACGGGCTCAGCCAGATGGCCTCGATACCCAGCCGCTCAAGATAGTCCATCTGCTGGGTAATGCCCGCGATATCGCCCAGACCCGAACCAGTCGAATCCTTAAACGAGCGCGGGTAGATCTGATAGATCGCGGCATCGGACATCCATGAGCGCGAAGAAGACTTTTCTGTAGCCATGGGGCGTATCTCCCTTGCAACGAGGTTATGCGAGATGCCCACGATGATACGCCCAAAGCGGACATTCGCGGCAAACAACGCCACAGCCACGACCCAAAACGCTCGCCCCCTCTCGGGTTCGAGCCTAGGAGATAGGTACAAAAAAAGCCCGGCTACCGTAGTAGTCGGGCTGTTGCGTTTGGAGCGGACAACGGGGCTCGAACCCGCGACCCCAACCTTGGCAAGGTTGTGCTCTACCAACTGAGCCATGTCCGCTTGCGGGTTATTAATTTACGCGAGTTGTCCAAAAGACGCAAGTACTTTTTTCAAAAAACTTGTCTGCCGCATGTTCTTAGTAGCTAAACGCGCTAAAGCGATTGGCTAGGCACACGATTCCAGCGCTCCGCTAAACAGCTTCACCATCTGTACGCGCGTGCCGGCGCCGTCCGTACGACGAGCAACCTCCACGTTATCGACGAGCATACGCATAAGCTTGATACCACGGCCGCGCTCCTCAGATGCAACCGGCTCGCTCGTTTCATCGATAGAATAGCCGGCACCTCGATCAAGCACCTCAACCACAACGCGATCGCCATAGGCCTGAACCGTCAGGACGCACCCGATACCGCCCGCATGGTCATAGGCATTACCCAGCGCCTCCCCCGACGCCAATGCGACATCGTAGCGCTCGTCACGGCGCAACGGAAGCGATTCAAGGAGTTCGGCGATGCGATGTCGGTAGTATGGAAGATTCTCGATACCCTGACGGACCTCGACGCTCTTACTCCAGCGAGGCAGCTCCCCCACCGGAATGGCGGGAATAGACTCCCGTGCCGGCCCCGCGACATGAAGGATATCGACAAGACGAGCAATCTCCAAAAAGCGAACAACTTCACCCGATGCATTGACGAGCGAAAGCAGGCCTTCTCGCCTCATGAGCTCACGAGCGCGCGTAAGCAGGAATGCCAAGCCCGTCGAATCGATAAAGCTAACAGCCTGACAGTTGATGACAACACGACGCACGCCGCGGCCAATCAAAGCATCCAACCGCCGACGCAGCGCAGGCACCGTGGCGATGTCGATATCGCCTGGTGGCGTCAAAACCGCTATGTCATTCCACTCATTCATACGACCATGGTTCCCCAAAAAAGCCCACTCGATGCATTCGTTTCCCCAACCGTACGGATTCAGCCCGCCCAGCGTCGTCTATGAACGACCCCGTAAAAACTCAAGGGACACCAATGCAATGTCATCGTCCAGCGCCGATTCGGTAAATCGGTCAAGCTCGCCCAAGACCTTGCCGCAGATTCCCGATACGCCCTCACCCGAGACAGAGAGCAGAAGGTCACGAAGGCGCTGCTCACCAAAGAACGCTCCGGTGCGGTCGCGGGCCTCAATCGTTCCGTCCGTATACATGAAGAGCATGTCGCCAGGAGCGAACGTAAACACGCCTGTCTCGTACACCATGCTCTCAAAGGCACCGATTACGCCCGATTGGCATCCAAGCAGCTCGACCTCTCCCCCACGGGCCTCGCCGCCACCCAGCGGCATCGACTCTGGCCTAATGACCATGGTCGGAGGATGGCCCGCCGAACAATACGTTGCGCGTCCGGCTTTAAGGTCAATCTTGGCGATAAAGGCCGTCACGAACGTCTCGACCCTCGAAAAGCCCATGAGCATGCTGTTAAGGGAGCGTGCCATGCGGGCCGGGCCAGCGCCCTCCCAGGCATATGCCGTCAGGGCCGTCTTGACGAGCGCGGACATCGATGCGGCCTCAATGCCTTTGCCAGACACATCACCCAAAATCATGACGGCGCAGTCGTCGGGAAGTCGGATGAGCGTATAGAAATCGCCGCCGACCAACGCCGAGTTCGTGGCCGACAGGTATACCGAATCGGCTGCGATACCCGGAACATCCCCCAGGGAATTTCTCATGCCGATCTGGAGGGTCTGAGCGATATGGCGCTCCTCGCGCTTTTGAGATTCGCCTTCGTAGATCAGTTCAAAGTCATGCGCCAAGTGCACCAAGTAGTCATATTCAAGGTCATCAATCGGCTCTTGGCTACCATCACGAAGCAGCAGCGCGCGCGTCGTCGGGCTCTTCGCAACAGAAGCAGGAACAATCGCGTCGTTGCTGTGCTTGCCATCACCCTCAGAGCGCGGGCGCCCCGCCTCGATGCCGGAGTCGACGTAGAGGCCTTGACAAGGCAGACCATGCGCCCTAAGCCAGCCTCCCATAGGCATCGATTCGTCAACGCGAGTTATACGAACGTGTTTAAGGTCCTCGGCACTCGTACCGCCCAAAACAGATGCCTCAAAGCCATCAGGGCCAGCCCCCAGACATGCCGCTGGCGCCGTCGTGGAAAAGAAAAGCTTCTCGGGATCGTCCGGCAAAGCAACGCGACTGCCGCCTTCAAAATCTATGACGTAGGAATCCAGACTGGCGTCATACTCAACAGGGCAAAAATGGCAGTTGAGCATATTGCAGATCTCGGACGATACCGCCTGGGTGGCCGCGGCGGAATCGTCTAGAAAGGTAAACAACTCATCACGCAAGACATTGAGCGAGCGGCCTAGCTCGGCCGTGCGACGGGAGCGAAGGCTCGATGCCATGCCGACCAGCTGGATAGACAGGTAATCGCAAATGACCTCGAGTACATTAACGTCATAGGCGAGCGGAGCCTGGGGGCGTTTCCAACCAACTTCCAGCACGCCAAGGATCTGCGTACCGTAAAAAACGGGAAGACAGATCTCGCTGCGGTACGGAGGCATATCCTGCATGCGCAACAGGTGCTTAGAACGATTGTCCAGGTCCATGAACATACCGGAGGCGGCCTTATCACCCTCAAGGTCCTGTTGAATCGACAAGCGACAGGCACGCGACTCACGAAGAACATACGTCGGAATGCCAGCGCCATACGGCAAAAACTCAGGCAGGTAGCTGTCGTACAGCTCCTTGGAAACACCGCGAAGTTTAAAACCGCCGCTCTCAGAAAAATAGATAGCGGCACCCGAAGCATCGAGCGTTCCTACAAGCTGGTTCAAAACGGTATCAAGTAGGCTGGGCAGCTCATCGGAGCCCACGGTACTCATAATGACCGAGAGCGTGCCAGAGAGGCGCTTGTTCGCCACTCTAAGCTCCGAAAGCGCACGCTTGAGCTGACGGTCGTGCGAATACTGTTCTTCGATGCTATGGAGCGCCACCAGGACACGTGGCGCGCGGCGCCCAAAGATACGTGGAGGCGTTACGGAGCCCGCACGAACCAAGACGGGGATAAAGGAGCCGTCACTCAGCTTGAGCATCAGTTCGTTCTCGGAGCCATCAGTTTCAAATGGCAGACGATGTTCCGTCGCACGTTCAAAAGCGGACGAGTACAGGACGTCTTTAACATCTCCACCGATGACGTCGGCGCGTTCCTCGCACATCAAACCAAGTAAGCGATTATTCACATGCAGAATGGTTCCGTCGAGCTCGCAGATGATGACAGCATCGCTCGTGATCTCGACTAGTTGGGCAACGTCTGCCCACTCGTTGCGTTCAAGCGTTTCCATCGTGGACCCCACCGTCTATCGGTAACAAAAAAGCCTCCGAAGAGGCTTCTCAAATGCGATGGTGTCGGAGGCGGGACTTGAACCCGCATGACCAAAAAGCGGTCACTAGCACCTCAAGCTAGCGCGTCTGCCAATTCCGCCACTCCGACATGCTATGTTGTTGATTCACGGTTCGTTTTGTTTGACCCGCGCGTTCAACGAGGAAGATAATAACCTATGATTCGAGAACTGTGCAAGCACTTTTTTCAAAAAAGTTTACGAATTTGTAAATGCGCAGGTAAATCCGTGTGTCCGGCCCCGAATC
>USIL01000101.1:0-5758 GCA_900554655.1 uncultured Collinsella sp. | reverse complement strand
TAGAATCCTTACAACACATCGCACTATTACGTATCTAGAGGAGCACGATATGCGCGTCGACGAGGTTTTTAAGCAGGCAGCATCCCAGGGCACCGCGCCCATTTCGTTTGAGATGTTCCCGCCCAAGGGCGAGCTCACCCTCGACACGGCTCGCGAAGTGGCAGGCAATCTGTGCAAGCTTTCGCCGAGCTTTGTCTCGGTCACCTGCTCGGCCGGCGGCTCAGGCAACGGTACCGCCACCGCCCCCATCGCGCATATGATTACGAGCGAATTCGACACGCCCTCGGTGGCACACCTTACCTGCGTGGGCCGGTCGCACGCCGATATCGCCGCCAAGATCGACGAGTATCGCACTGCCGGCGTGGAAAACATCCTGGCCCTGCGTGGCGATCTCCCTGCCGGCGCGACCGAGGACGACAAGCCCGCCTCGGACTACGCCTACGCCCGCGACCTCATCCCCGAGCTCGTCGACGCCGGCTTTTGCGTGGGCGCCGCAGCCTACCCCGAGGGCCACATTGCCTGTGAGGATCTCAACCTCTCGGTCGAGCACCTCAAGCAAAAACAGGACGCTGGCGCGAGCTTCTTTGTGACGCAGCTCTTCTTTGATAACGAGTGCTTCTACCGTTTTCGCGAGCTTGCCGACAAGGCCGGCATCACCGTGCCCATTACCGCGGGCATCATGCCGTTTATGGGCAAGTCACAGATCAGCCGCATGGTCTTTATGTGCGGTGCGTCGCTGCCCTCCCCCGTCATCAAGATTCTCGCCAAGTACGAGAATGACCCCGAGAGCCTGCAGGCAGCTGGTGTAGATTATGCAGCCCGCCAGCTTTGCGACCTCAAGGAGCACGGCGCCGACGGCCTGCACCTGTACACTATGAACCGTCCTGCGATCGCCGCGACCATTATGGAGCGCCTGGGGTAATGGAAAAACCGCACATCGATACAACCGCTGTCGAAGTGCCGGCCGACCTTGCGTCGCCGGCGCTCTACCGTATCGATGCCGCGCACCATCCCCGTGTCGACCGTGCCGAGATGCTGCGGTATCTGGGTTACGGCGGCCAGCAGATTGAGCCCGAACTATCACGACGTATTGAGCTTGTCGTTGAACGTCTGGAACTGGACATTGAGCCCCGTGGCGTGCGACGCGTGTTTGCCGTCGATGCCACGGGCGTTGACGAGCAGGGCGAGCCCAGCATCCGTCTGGTTGGCACCAACGTTGAGCTGCGAGGTCGCGATATCTATCGACATCTCAAAGATGCCCGCTTTGCCGCGCTCATGGCATGCACCCTCGGCATGGACGCCGAGCGTCGCCTGCGCACCACGGGAGCCCAACATCCCCTGGAGGGCGCCGTGCTCGACGCCGCGTGCTCCGCTTACGTGGAAGCCGCCGTTGAGCAAATGGACCAGCAGGTCAAGACGGACGCCGCCGTTCATGGGCTCGCCGGCAACTGGCGCTTTAGTCCCGGCTATGGCGACTGCCCGCTCTCGGCCCAGCGCTCGATCGTCAATGCGCTCAACGCCACGCGGCTCATCGGCCTGACCGTCACCCCCACCAGCCTACTCATGCCCACCAAAAGCGTGACCGCGGTGATCGGTCTGTTTGACGGCGAGGTCCACGACGCCCAGAGCCGCCCCACCTGCAATATCTGCCGCATGCGCGAACACTGCCGCTTCCGCGCCGCCCACACCACCTGCTATTCCAGCCATTAGGAGCCCCCGATGTTTACTCCGCTTATCACTCATGATTCTGACGGCACTGCATTGGCGGCACCCGTTGATGCCGCACGTCGCAACGGTGCCACGTACAAGACGCGCACGATCGACGATCTGCGCATTAAGGACGATCGCCTGCGTGCGGCCATCGAGGGCACGGGACACCTGCTGTTCGACGGCGGCATGGGCACCATGTTGCAGGCCGCTGGCATGAAGGCGGGCGCCCTGCCCGAGCTGCTCAACTTTGAGGAGCCCCAGGTTATCACCGATATCCAACGTCAATATGTCGAGGCCGGCTGCGACGTGATCACCGCCAACACCTTTGGCGCCAACGCCCACAAGCTCGACGGTGCCGCCACCGTGGCAGACGTCTTTGCCGCGGCCGTCGCCTGTGCCCGCGAGGCCGGCGCCCGCTACGTCGCCGGTGACATCGGCCCCATCGGCGCGCTGCTTCGCCCCTTGGGTACCCTCAGCTTCGACGAGGCCTACAACCTCTTTGCCGAGGAAGTGCGTGCCGGCGTCGATGCGGGCGTGGACCTCTTTATTATCGAGACCATGACTGACCTTGCCGAGATCAAGGCGGCCGTCCTCGCCTGCCGCGAGAACTCCGACCTGCCCGTCTTTGCCACCATGACCTTTGAGGAAGACGGTCGCACCTTCCTGGGCACGAGTCCCGAGGTGGCCGCCATCACGCTCGATGCCATCGGCGCCGACGTTTTGGGCATCAACTGCAGCCAAGGACCGGCCGAGCTCCGGGGGCTCGCCGCACGTATGCTCACCGTTACCGACAAGCCCGTTATGGTGCAGGCCAATGCGGGACTCCCCCATGTGGACGACGACGGCAACACCGTCTTTGATATCCAAGCCCCCGAATACGCCAAGGCCGTCGTCGGTATGATCGCCGACGGCGTGAGCGTCGTGGGCGGTTGCTGCGGCACCACGCCGGCGCACATGGCGGCCTTGTGCACGCTTATCGACAACCACACGCCCAGCCCGCGCCGCCGCAAGCCCAGCATGTCGGTCACGAGCGCCCAAACGGTCGTGGACCTTCCCTGCGACGGCCACAAGATCGCCGTCATCGGCGAGCGCATCAACCCCACCGGCAAAAAGCGCCTGCAGCAGGCCCTGCGCGACGGCGACCTGGACTACGTCGTGAGCCAGGGCATCAGCCAGCAAGAGCAGGGCGCCGACATCCTGGACGTTAACGTGGGCCTGCCCGAGATCGACGAGGTCAAGATCATCCAACAGGCGACCGAACAGCTCCAGGGCTCCACGTTGCTGCCGCTGCAGATCGACTCCACCGACCCCGCCGCTGTCGAGGCCGCCGTGCGCCGCTACGCCGGCAAGCCCATCATCAACTCGGTCAATGGCAAGCAGCAGATCATGGATGAGATCTTTCCGCTGGTCGCCCACTACGGCACCAACGTTGTCGGCCTTACGCTCGACGAAGGCGGCATCCCCGATACCGCCGAGGCCCGCTTCGCCATCGCCGAGCGCATAGTGGCCGAGGCCGCCCGCTACGGCATCGGCCCGGACCGCATCCTCATCGACTGTCTGGTCATGACCGCCTCGACTAATCAACGCCAGGCTGAGCAGATCCTACGCGCCATGTCCCTGTGCAAGGAGCGTCTGGGCGTCAAATGCGCGCTCGGCGTGTCGAACATCAGCTTTGGCCTGCCTGCCCGCCCGCTGCTGGGTTCGGTCTTTTTGGCCGCCGCCTTCGGCGCGGGCCTGGACGCCCCCATCATGAACCCGGGCTCCAAGCGCTTTATGGATACCGTCTACAGCTATCGCGTCCTGAGCGTTGAGGACGAGGGCTCGACCGGATACATCGAGCGCTACGCCGGCTGGACCGATCCGTACAAGATCGCCGCAAACCCGGCAGCAGCTCAGGCCGCATCGACCGACACCGTGTCCGCTGCTGGCACCGCCGGCACCGACGGCAACGACGACCCAATTCGTCGCATGGTCGTCTCGGGCCGTAAGGGCGAGATCGCGACCGAGACTGAGCGCCTGCTGGCCGACCACGACGCTATGGATCTTATCAACAACCACTTTATCCCCGCCCTCGACGAGGTTGGCGTCCTCTTTGACCAGGGCAAGTTCTTCCTGCCGCAGCTCATGGCCTCGGCCGAGGCCGCACGCGTGGGCTTCGACACCATCAAGCGGCTGATGCCCGCCGGTGAGATCGCCGACAAGGGCAAGATCTGCGTGGCCACCGTCAAGGGCGATATCCACGACATCGGAAAGAACATCGTAAAGACCCTGCTCGAAAACTACGGCTTCGATGTTATCGACCTCGGAAAGGACGTTGACTACCAGGACGTTGTTGACGCTGCGATAAAGTACGATGTGCGCCTTGTAGGTCTGTCAGCGCTGATGACAACCACGCTCAAGAGCATGGAGAACACGATAAAGCTGCTGCACGAAAACAACGTGAACTGCAAGATAGTAGTCGGCGGCGCGGTGCTGACTCCGGATTACGCCGAAAAGATAGGCGCGGATTTCTACGCCCGCGACGCAAAGGAGACCGTAGATATTGCAAGAAAGGTCTACGGAGCGCAGGATTGATTCCCGAAATACAAGAAACCCCCGGGCGAATGCCCGGGGGTTATTTGCATTGTGTCAGTATCAGCCGAGGATATCTGCCGCCTTTGTATTGTCGGAGGTCACAGCGTAGTAAACCGTGTTGCCGTCCTGCTTTACGAAGCAGTCGTCGAACTTGTACATTTCATCGGGGGTGTAGTCCTTGTAAGTGGACTTCTGATTGTCAACGCGCTTTTCAAGGGCGGTCTTGATCTCGTCCGCTTTTTCTGCGGAGTCAGCGGTGAACACGCCGAACTCGTCAGGGTAAGCGCCGGAGCCGCAGATGTAAGCCGCGTAGTCGGAGATCCCGTCAGCGCTGAATCCGAAACGAACGTCGATGGTGTCGGTATCAACAGCGACCATCTCGCCGCTGAAGGTGATGTTTGCAAGAACCGCGTCTGCCTTTTCAGCGGCAGTCTTGAGCTCAGCCTCGGCGGTGGAGGCGCTCTCAGAAGCGCTGGAGCTGGACTGCTCGGAAGCGGAGCTGTTTCCGTTGGAGCAGCCCGTCAGGAGGAGCGCAGCCGCAAGAGCTGCAATTGCGATATTCTTTTTCATTGTGTTGTCCTTTCTATCAGATGATGTCCTCTATATATTTCAGAACGACTTTATAAGTCGCACCCTTGAAGTGCAGACCGTCGTTTTCTGCGTATTCATGCAGGAAGTAGCCGTTGTCGTCGGAAAGCAGCGCGTACAGGTCGATGTAGGTTACGCCCTTTTCGGAGGCAAGCTCCCTGAGGTATTTGTTGAAGTCGCGTATCATCGAGTTGTCGATACCCGCGTTAGCGGCGGAGGAGCTGTCAGTTGTCACCGGAGTAACAGACAAGATGTAAACGGTGCTGTCCGGGCAGTTTGCCTGGAGCTTCTCAACGAGAGTGCGGTAGCTTTCCTCCATTGAAGCGGCGGCGGTGATTCCGTTGGAGCCGAGCATTATGAAGATATGCTTGGGCTGCATTGTCACTGCGTAGTTGTAGGCGGTGTCGGTCACGCCGTTGCCGAGGTCGATGGCGTTGTTGAGCGCCTTGTAGGGGGTGTACCCGACTGCGGCGGCAACGTTCTTAGGATCAAGAACGCCGTAGAGCGAGAATCCTGTGGAGATACTGTCGCCGATGAACAGGTCGTCAACGAAGAAGGTCTTGTCGTAGTCCTCCGACATGGAACTGGTGGAATCAGGCTCGGAATCGGCGGGGGCAGAGGACTCGTCAGGCGTGGAGTTTTCCTCGGGCGCGGAGGTCGTGGTGGTCGCCGGAGATGAAACCGGAGCGTGCTTTGAGGAAGCCTCAGGCTCGGGAGTTTCCTGGATATAGCGCTGAGTGTAGCTCAGAATTATATCGTAGGTCGGAGCGGAGATGTGCATGCCGTCGTATTCGTTGTAGTCGGAGCGGAGCGCGCCGGCGTTGTCTGTCATCTTTGAGAAGATGTCAAGATTACCTTTCTCACCCTTTTCGCTATAATAAATTTT
>USIL01000100.1:0-5853 GCA_900554655.1 uncultured Collinsella sp. | reverse complement strand
CATGCTCGGCCCCGTTATCGTGGGCCGCTCGCCGTCCTCGGACATCTGCATCAACGAACCGTTTGTCTCGGCCTCGCACGCACGCTTTTCGCTGCAGGGCCCGGCACTCATCATCGAAGACCTCAACTCGCTGAACGGCACGCTCGTTAACGGCCGTCAGCTGGTGGAGCCCGCAACGCTGCGCGAGGGTGATGAGGTCCAGATTGGCGACGTGGTCATGAAGGTGAACCGTCGATGATCGACGAGGAGAACAAGTCCGCAACCATGCCCGAGACGCCAACTGCCCCCGCAGCTGCGCCGGCTCATGCCGCTCCAGCGCGCCCTGCGACCGTGGAGCCCGAGGACACGGTGTTCTCCCTGCCTCTTTCGCATGTAACTCAAGAATATCCGGCACTCGTCGATGACGAGGACGCCAGCACCGAGCAGCTCGACGCCCCCATCGGCGCGCACGCTGCCGAGCAGCCCGCGGAACCGGAGGCAACGTCCGCACCGGCTCACTTTGCCGAGCCCGTCGCCGAGGCGATTAACGAGAGCGCTGCCGTGTTTGCAGCCCCCGAGCCTGCCGCGCCGGTATTCCCCGTCGCCCCGGCAAGCGAGGCGGCACCCGAATCTTCAACGCCTGCCGAAGTCGAGCAGCCCGTTGCCGCGCCCGCCGCAGCTCCCGAGCCCTCTGCTCAACCCCAGAGCACGCCCGCGCCGTCGCACTTTGCGACGCCCGAGCCGACGGCTGTCGAGCCGCAGCAGGACGGCGATCCCGTCGACCGCGTAACCGAAGATCTCAACCTTCCGGACATCTCCGACGCCGAGTCGGGAGACGATGCCGACACCGTCTCCCCCGGCGACACCGCCGAGATCGATGTCGCCGCCGTGGAGGCAAAGCTCAAAGATCCCGGCTCGACCATGAGCTTCGAGCCGCTGACCGACGAGCGCATCGAGACCGACTCGACCTACGACGCCGGCACCACCACGCAGCTTATGTGGGGCGCCCGCTCCGACGTCGGGTGCGTACGCCCGCACAATGAGGACTCCTATCTGGTGCAGTCGCCGCTCTTTTGCGTGTGCGACGGCATGGGAGGACACGCCGCCGGCGAGGTGGCATCCTCCATCGCCGTCGAGACCATCGCCAAGACGGCGCCGCAGTCCGCCGACGCCGCGCGCCTGGCCGCAGCCGTCGAGGCCGCCAACGCCGCCGTGATCGAGGCCGCCCTCAACGGCCTGGGCAAACCCGGCATGGGGTGCACGGCCACCTGCGCCTACATCGAAAACGACACGCTCGCCATCGCCCACGTGGGCGACTCGCGCGCCTACCTGCTCCACGAGGGTACGCTCATCCGCGTGACCCGCGACCACTCCTACGTGGAGGAGCTCGTGGATGCCGGCGAGATTACGGCCGATGAGGCCCGCGTCCACCCCAACCGCTCGGTCATCACCCGCGCGCTGGGCTCTGATCCCGCCATGTATGCCGACCACTTTACCCTGCACATCGAGGAAGGCGACCGCCTGATTCTGTGCTCCGACGGTCTTTCGAGCATGATTCCCGATAGCGATATCGAGAACATTGCTACGCAGTCCTCGAGCGCACAGATCTGTGTCGACAACTTGGTGGACGCGGCGCTCGCCGCCGGCGGCCACGACAATGTGACCGTGGTGGTCGTCGACCTGGTCGACGACGGCGTCATGCGCGAGGCAAAACGCGTCCGACGCCGCAATGTCACCATCGCCGCCATCTTGGCCCTTGTCTTTGTGCTGGTAGCAGGCATCTGGGCATACACGGGCGTCACCGGCTCCTATTACTTGGGAACCTCCCACGGCAATGTCGCCGTCTGGCGCGGTCTGCCCGGCAAGACGCTCGGGGTCGAACTCCACTGGCTCGAGAGCGAAACCAGCATCAAGCTGTCCGACCTGCCCGAAGACACGCAAAACCGCCTGAAGGCAGGCATTCCGCAAACGAGTGTCGACGATGCGCAGGACACCATTTCCAAGTACCGCCATCAGATTGACGAGGAGCAGCCCCGTCAGGTGATTGACGCGCAAACGATTCGCGACAACACCAATCAGGGATCGACCTCCGAATCAGATTCCGAGAAAACCGCCGAACAGTCCGCCGAGGCCGAAGCCTCCGATAAGAATTAGAAAGGGAGTGCCGCTTATGAGTCGCCGCAACACCGAACTGCTCTTGCTCATCGCCTCGGCGTTCCCCGTCATCCTGCTCTATGCGATGTACGTGCTCACCGCGGGTGCCACGATTTCCTTTGAGACGCTCGCCGTGCCGATCGGCCTGTTCGCTGCCTTCGCCGCGGCGCATATCGCCGTGCGCATCCTGGCGCCCGGCGCCGACCCCGCCATCCTGCCCATCGTCTTTGTGCTCTCGGGCATCGGCATCACATTCGTGACACGCCTGGCCCCCGACCTCGCCATCTCGCAGCTCATCATCTTGTTTGTCTCGGTGGCGCTCATGGTGGGAACGCTCGCGCTGGTCAAGAACCTCGATGTGGTCATGCGCTACAAGTACACCTTCGGCATTATCGGCATCATCCTGCTGATGCTGCCGATCTTTATCGGCACCACGATCTCGGGCTCCAAGCTGTGGATTCGCATCGCGGGCTTCACCATCCAGCCTGGCGAGTTCGCCAAGGTCTTCATCGTCCTGTTCCTGGCAGGCTATCTGGCCGAGAACCGCGAGCTGCTCTCCATCTCCAACCGCAAGATCCTGGGCCTCAAGATTCCGCGCTTCCGCCTGCTGCTGCCGCTGTTTGCCGTGTGGGGCGTGTGCCTGCTCATCGTCGTCTTCGAACGCGACCTGGGCTCGGCCGTCCTGTTCTACACCATCTTTTTGCTGATGCTCTATGTTGCCACGGGACGCTTTTCGTACGTCATCATCGGCCTTGCGCTGCTGGCCGTTGGAGCCGTGGGCGCCTACAAGTTCCTGTCGCACGTGCAGGTGCGCTTTCAGGTCTGGGTCGATCCGTTTAAGGACGCCCAGGGCCAAGGCTACCAGATCGTACAGTCACTTTACTCGCTGGCTGACGGCGGCCTGGTTGGCGTCGGCATTGGCAACGGCATGGCAAACAACATCCCCGTCGTCGAGTCCGACTTTATCTTCTCGGCCATCGGCGAGGAAATGGGCCTTTTGGGCGGCAGCGCCGTGCTCATCCTGTTTATGCTTTTTGCCGTGCGTGGCCTCACCACGGCCGCCCGCGCCAAGTCCGACCTTGCCGCCTTTAGCGCGACCGGCCTTACGGCGGCCATCAGCTTCCAGGCATTCTTAATCGTTGGCGGCGTAACCCGCCTGATCCCGCTGACCGGCGTCACCCTGCCCTTTATGAGCCAGGGCGGCTCCTCGCTGCTGGCGAGCTTTATCATCGTCGCGCTGCTGCTGCGCGCCGGCGACGAGGCAACCGGACGCGAAGCCGAGCTCACCGGCACCGGCACCATGGCCGCCATCACCGATGACCAGGTCGCATCCGCCGCTGCCCCGACCGGTACGCGTTTTGCCAACGTACCTTCCTACAGCCACGGCAACCACTCCGCGGGCTCTCGCATGCGTCGTCGCCTGCTCGACACGCCAGAGTCCGGCGTGCTCGGCCGCGTGGCACTTGCCAACCGTCTGACTCGTGCCGTGTTTGCCTTTACGGCGCTGTTCGCCATCCTTATCGGCAACCTCACCTATGTCCAAGTCATCAAGGCAAAGGATTACCAGGACATGCCGACCAACAACCACACCATCGCCCGCTCCAAGTACATCCAGCGTGGCTCCATCATCACGTCCGACGGCGTGACACTAGCCGAGTCGCTGCAACAGGAGGACGGCACCTACGCCCGTTCCTACCCCAACGGCAACATGGCCGCGCACGTGGTGGGCTACGTGAGCCAGCAATACGGCACCGCCGGCATCGAGAGCGTCATGAACGATACGCTCACCGGCTCCAAGGATTACTCCAGCTGGAACAACGCCATTGCGTCGCTCGCGGGGCAGACCCAGCCGGGCAACACCGCCAAGCTCACTATCGACTCGCGCATCCAGACGGCTGCCGAGCAGGCGCTCAAAGGCTTTAAGGGCGCTGTGGTGGTCATGGATCCGCGCACCGGTGCGGTCCTTGCGTGCGCGAGCTCGCCCACCTACGACAACACCAACATCGACGCCCTGATGCAGTCGGGCGGTGGCGAGGACGGCTCCATGTACGACCGCGCCATGGACGCGCTCTACACCCCGGGCTCGACCTTTAAGGTCGTCACACTCTCCGCGGCGCTCGAAACCGGCACCGCCAGCCTTACCAGCACGTACCAGGCGCCCGGTTCCATGGATATTGGCAACGCGCCGGTCACCAACTATGCCAACGAGAGCTACGGCACCATCAGCCTGCAGCAGGCCTTCGCCGTATCGTCCAACGTCGTCTTTGGCCAGGTGGCCAACGAGGTCGGCGCCAACTCGCTGGTACAGTTTGCCAACGCCTTTGGCTATGGGCAAAAGCTGGGTCAGGACCTTACCGCCGCGGCCTCCATCATGGCCGACCCGTCGCTTATGACCGAGTGGGAGACCGCTTGGGCAGGCGCCGGCCAGCCCGTCGGCATGGACCACACGCCTGGCCCGCAGACCACCGTCATGCAGAATTGCGTGATCGCTGCCGCTATCGCCAACAGCGGCGTGGTCATGGACCCGTTCTTTGTGTCCCAGATACTCGCCCCGGACGGAACCGTGGTTAAGACCACGCAGTCCCGCTCGCTGGGCCAGGCTGTCAGCTCTGCCACGGCCGATCAGGTCAAGCAGGCCATGCTCGCCGTCGTCCAGTCCGGTACCGGCACCGATGCCCAGATTCCGGGCGTCAAGGTTGCCGGCAAGACCGGTTCGGCCGAGACCGGCGGCACCAACGTCAACTCTATGTTTGTTGGCTTTGCACCTTACGATTCACCCACGGTTGCCATCTCGGTGGCCCTGGAGGATTACGACAAACACGACGTCAAGGCGGCCAAGATTGCCGGCATCGTCCTGACCGCGGCGCTCGCCGCACAGGGAGCGTGATGCCCGTGATCAAAGCGGAAACTTATGGCGCGCCGCGGCCGATGAGCTAGCAGCAACGCGCCACACGGCCCCAGCGGCCACACATTTGGTACTACACACATCATTGAGCGAATAGTTATGTTAGGAGCAGGAATGGAACAGAGGGTCCTCGGGGGAAGATACCTCCTCAAGGATAAGGTGGGGACAGGCGGCATGGCGACCGTCTTCCGTGCACAGGATCAGGTCCTCGACCGCACGGTTGCCGTCAAGATCATGCTGCCGCAGTATGCCGGCGACGCCACCTTCGCCGCCCGCTTTAAGCAGGAGGCCCAGGCAGCAGCCGGTCTCTCCTCCCCCTATATCGTGGGCGTCTACGATTGGGGCAAGGACGGCGACACCTATTACATCGTCATGGAGTACCTGCGCGGCACCGACCTTAAGAGCGGCATCAAGAGCCACGGCGCCCTCGATCCCAAGAAGGTCGCACAGATCGGCTCCCAGATCAGCTCCGCGCTTTCGGTCGCACACAAGCACGAGATCATCCACCGCGACATTAAGCCGCAAAACATCATGGTGCTGCCCGACGGCAACATCAAGGTCATGGATTTTGGCATCGCACGCGCCAAGAACAGTCATCTCACGCAGGATAACAACGTGCTGGGCACCGCCCACTATGTAAGCCCCGAGCAGACCCGCGGCCAGGACCTCGGCCCCACCTCGGATATCTACTCGCTGGGTGTCGTCATGTACGAGTGCGCCACCGGCCGCGTTCCCTTTGACGGTGACGACGCCATCTCGGTCGCACTCAAACAGGTCAACGAGCTGCCTATTCCGCCGAGCCAGATCAACTCCGG
>USIL01000099.1:0-5854 GCA_900554655.1 uncultured Collinsella sp. | reverse complement strand
TGACCGTATCGACCCCAACGCTCATGCATGAGTCCAACAGCAGCAGGGGGCAGTCCAGCGATGCAAACGGCATAAAATCCGACTCGAACATCTCAGTTGCAAGGATGATGACGCCATCGTATTGCGCTTCGGCGATGTCGGCGATTTGTTGCTGAGTGTTTTCGAACGGCGAGTAGTTCACCAGCGAAAACGAGAATCCCGCGTGTCTAAGGGTGCCCTCGACTCCGGCGAGCATATCGGCGAAGAAGGGGGTCGCAAAGATGCGGCGCCGGTTAAAGGCAACCAAGGCAACGGTTCCGCTCTTTTGGCGCTCGAACTTAATCTTGCTAAAGTCGTAACCTAGAGCTTCGGCGGTACTAAGTACCAGCTGCCGTGTTTTTTCGCTTACGCCGCGTCGATTGTTAAGTGCAAGGGAAACGGCCGCTGCCGAAATTCCCAGCTGGTCAGCGATTTGTTTTGCAGTAACGGCCATGGTGGTTCCTAACGTTTGTGAACTTACCATGAGCTTAACACCAGGCTGTTTATTAAGCTAATTTTTTAGTAAGTCAACTTAAGAATCAATAGAAGTTAAGTAGCGTCCCCAGTAGAGTCTGTCTCAGCAAACGCAACAGCAAGGGGGACGAGATGATCAGCGGTATTTTTGAAATGCCCATTACGGATGAGAGCTATCCGTTTTCGAGTGCCGAGTGCTACTGTCATCTGAGCGCAAAGGATTACGTCGAGCGCGAGTATCGCGTTGACGGTACCGCCAACGTTTATCGCACCGCCGACGAAGACGGCGGCGTGGAGGTCATGACTGCCGACGCCCCTTATTCCAATCGGATCGTTGTTCGTGCTCCGAAAAATCCGGCGCAAGCGAGTGGCAATGTGGTCGTGGAGATCATCAACCCCACATCGTTTATGGAAATCGAGCGCATGTGGATTCTGGGTCACGGCGAGTTTGTGCGCTCTGGCGATATCTATGTGGGCATTACCAGCAAGCCCAATACCATCGCCAAGCTCAAGGAATTCAATCCCGATCGTTATGCCTTCATGAGCTGGGCAAACCCAACTCCCGAGCGGCCCTTTGACTTTGATCCGGAACAGCTCGAACGCGACGGCGCGCTTCCCGACATGGACATCTCCTACGAGGCTGGCCTGTTTTGGGATATGCTGACCGATCTTGCGTGGCTCTTGCGCGGAGACTCCGACCTTAACCCGATCCGCGACTATCCTCGCCAGGCAATTTGCCTTACAGGATGGTCTCAGTCCGGCGCCTATCTGTTCCGCTACCTTAACAGTTTTGCCTATCGCGAGGACGCGCGCCGCGGTGGCCGCGTGTTTGACGGATATCTGTCCGGCGGTGGTATCCACTCGATGTGCATTCCCGTCAACCAGTACGAGAGCGACCGAGGGTATGCGCACCACCTGCTGCGCGTCGAGCATGCCGAGGAGCCGTTTATCGCCCTTCAGACCGAGAGTGAGAATGGTCGCTTTGAGAGCTGGCGCACGCTTATACCCGATAGCGACGATCCCGATTTTAAGTACCGACTGTATGAGGTGACGGGATCCTCCCACGATACGCAGTGGAGCTATGTCGACTATTACCAGGACGACGAGGACCTCAAGCGCATCGGTCATTTGCCGGTGTACGTCGGCAAGCACGCCGAGGCAAACGCCTACCCGTCGCAGTACCTCTTCCACGCCGCCTTCCGCAACCTGTTCCGTTGGGTTCGCACGGGTGCCGCTCCGGCAACATGCCCGCGCATTGAGTTGGACGCGAACGGCGAGAACGTAAAGGATGCCTTGGGCAACACCAAGGGCGGCCTGCGCACTTGCCTGCTCGAGCATCCGTTTGCCCGCTATTCCAACACGAGCCTGGTGGAGCCGGGCCAGGGCACGGTCGATAAGACGAGCGACAAGGATGGCCTGTTTGGCCATATGGAGTCGTTTTCGGCATCGATGCTCAAGGAGCTGTACGGATCGCTCGATAACTACCGTGCCCTGTGCGAGCGCGATACGGCGATCGAGGTGTCGCAAAGCTTCATTTGCGCCGAGGACGCCCAGGCGATCGTTGACTTTGCCGTGACGTCCGCCAGCGAGCGAGGACTGAACTAGTAGGCACCAAGACCAGAAAGGGGTCTGCAATGGATATGACGTTGAATCAAAACGCTGCCGCCGAGATGTGGCGTCCGGTTATTCTGACGTTCGAGAGCGCCTGCTCGTTCGACAACCCGTTTTTAGATGTTGAGATTTGGGCGGAGTTCACCGGTCCGAGCGGCAGGGTAATCCGCCGTGAGGCCTACTGGGACGGCGAGTGTATCTATCGAGTGTCGTTTGCCCCGACCGAGCTCGGCGCTTGGAGCTACGTTATCGAGGCTCCCGAGCAGACCGGCCTTAATGGCTGCACGGGCAACGTCGAGGCCGTGCCGTACACCGGCGAACTCGATCTGTACCGCCACGGTTTTATCCGCGTTGCGGACAATCCGCATATGTTTGCCTATGCGGATGGCACGCCGTTCTTTTGGCTGGGCGATACTCATTGGGAGTTTGCCTATCGCGAGAGCTGGGACAAGTCGAACCACCCCGGTATGACGAGTCAGTTCCGCGGCATGGTCGACCTGCGCGTTGAGCAGGGCTTTACCGTCTATCAGACCAACCTGCGCTCTGACATGGGCGCGCGTGACCGCTATTGGATTGACGGTGGCATGGCCAAGGGCGCGGAGGATCTGCCCAATGTGGCGTTCTATCAGCAGGAGCTCGACCGCCGCATGGCCTATATCGCCGATGCCGGCTTGGTCAACGCGCTTGGACAGGCATGGGCATTTTCCATCCGCGGTGAGAACGCGGTCGAACACCAAAAGCATCTTGCCCGCTATCTGGTGGCGCGCTATGGCGCGTACCCCATGGTGTGGACACTTGCCGGCGAGGTCGCCGGGTATGGCAAAGAAGACCGAGCCGCTTTGATCGACAGTTGGCGCGAGGTTGCCCTGGAGATCGAGGCCCGCGACGGCTATGGCCACCTGGCGACGGCGCACTATACCAACGAGCGACCTTTTGCCGACTACTACCAGGACGAGTCCTGGATGGATTTTACGCTCAACCAGGCCGGTCACGGAGATTACCTGATCAAGGCGAGCGATTACTTTGACTATCTGGAGGCTCATGGCGACAAGCCCTTCGTCGAGGGCGAGGCGCTCTACGAGTTCTGTTCGACGCTTGAGGAAATGGGCACGCGCCTGTGTACTGCAGACATGCTGCGCCGTGTGGCATACATCTGCATGCAGGCCGGTGGCGCCGGCTATACCTACGGAGCCCAGGGTATCTGGGACAACGTGTGGGAGAGCCCCAAAGAGCTCGATCCCTTCATGGCGATCTTCAACCGCTTTGGCATTACGTGGGCCCAAGCGGTAGATGGAGAGGGCGCGGTCCAGATGGGCTACATGCGCTCCTTCTACGAAGACAATCACTTCTGGGAGCTCGCTCCCTACGAAACGACCGATGTGGGCAACCTGTTTGCCAACAAGGCTCCGCTGGCAACCGCCAATCAGGACCTTTCGCGCATCGTCGCGTACTTTGGCGATACCGTGCGCCGAAAGCTTGCTATCGAGGGTGTGCCGACGGGCGCTGCCTATGCAAGCCGATGGTTTAACCCCTGCACGGGCGCATACCGTGACGGCGAGGACATCCTTGCCGTCGCGGACAGCATCACACTGCCAGAAAAGCCTGAGGTCGGGGATTGGCTCCTCGTCCTCGAGCTCAAGGCATAACCATATTTCTATTGGTCATAGGCGGGAAAGAGTCGGCCGCAATTTCCCGCTTGACAACTACGTGAACCGTTAAGAGAGGATCAGTGGACACGAAATGAGCGTTCTCGATTCGATGCAGGGCTTCCTCGAGAAGCATGTGGGCCCCATTGCCCACAAGGTGAGCAGCTTTAAGGTCGTAAAGGGTCTTATGTCCGGCATGATGTCGACCATGCCCGTTACGTTGGGCGTGGCGCTGCTGTCTATTATCAACGGACTGCCGATTCCGCCGCTGCAGGCGTTCCTTACCAGCACCGGCATGTCGGCGACGATTAGCGATGTGCTGGTCGTTACCATGAACCTCGGCGCCATCTACATGTGTGCCTCGGTCTCGTACGCCTACGGCAAGGTGCTCGAGAACAAGGGCCTTACGTCGACGGTTGCGGCCATCGGTGTCTTGCTCCTCCTGATCCCGCTGGGTCATGCCGAGGACGGCTCCACGTTTATCGCCACCAGCTATCTGGGAAGCTCGGGTCTGTTCGTGGCGCTGCTCGTGGCACTGATCGTGCCCAAGGCGCTCAACTTCCTTATGAAGCATATGGCTATTCCCATGCCCGATTCCGTCCCGCAGTTTGTTACCGATTCGCTGTCTCCGATGTTCTGCGCCATCGTCATCTTCACCACGGCTGCTCTGGTTAAGTGGGGCATGGGCATGACGAGCTTCGGCGATGTCTTTAACCTCATCAACAGCACCATTGCCACTCCCGTTATGTTCCTGGGCTCCAGCCCCTGGGCCGTTGTCATTTACTTTACGCTGTGCAACCTGCTGTTCTTCTTTGGTATCCACCCCAGCGTCCTGATGGGCGTGTACATGCCGGTTATCCAGGCCTGCGCTCTTGCCAACACCGAGGCATTCGTTGCCGGCCAGCCACTGCCGTACCTGTCGTTCATCATCATGTTCTCTGTCGGTTCTGTTGACGCCCTTGGCATGGAGCTTGCGCTGCTCACGGCCAAGTCCGAGCGCTACAAGGCCCTCTCCAAGATTGCCCTGGTGCCCGCACTCTTCAACATCTCCGAGCCCATCATCTTCGGTACGCCCATTGCCATGAACCCTTATATGTTCATCCCCTACATCCTGCTCAAGCCCGTGGCCTGCATTGCTGCCGCCGTCGGCCTGATGCTCGGTCTGGGCAATGCATTTAACCCGACCATTTCCATGCCGTTTGTCGTGCCGCTGCCCATCAGCAACTTCTTTACGGGCGGCATTGGCCTGGTCGCAATCGTCCTCGCCGCAATCCTGCTGGTCGGACTGCTGTTTATCCCGTTCGTCAAGATGGCCGATAAGGAGGCACTGGCCGAGGAAGCTGCTGCAAAGGCTTCTGCCGAGTAGGTCATTGTCCACAAGTTCGAAGGTTCGGCCGATCGCGTTGATCGCCGAAACATATAAGTCCCTGTGAGGGGTTACAGGAAAGGAACTGCAATGAAAAACATCGTTCTAATGTGCGCCGGCGGCATGTCCACGAGCATCATCATGAAGAACATCAAGAAGGCTGCTGACGCCGAGGGTCTGGAGTGCGAGGTCTCCGCCCACGCCGTCAACGAGGCCGCGACCATTGGCCGCAATGCCGACTGCATCCTGCTTGGGCCGCAGGTTGGCTATGCCAAGGACGAGGTCTGCGCCGCATGTCCCGAGGTGCCGGTGGGCGTGATCCCCATGACCACCTACGGCATGATGGACGGCGTTAAGGCGCTAGCCCAAGCCAAGGAACTGATGAGGCTGTAAGCATGACGACGGAAGAGATTCAGCTTCAGAGCTTTCAGATCATTGCAGGCGTCGGCTGCGCGCGTAGCTGCTATATCGATGCGATTCACCTGGCCCGCGACGGTAAGTTCGAAGAGGCCGAGGCAAAGATCACCGAGGGCCAGCAGCATTATGCCGAGGGTCACGCGGCTCACGGCGGCCTTGTCCAGCAGACGGCTGCCGGCGAGGACCTGAGCATCGACCTTTTGGTCGTTCATGCCGAGGACCAGCTTATGAGTGCCGAGGGCTTTGGCATCCTGGCCAAGGAGTTCGTGGACGTCTATCGCAAGATGGGTGCTTAGCCACCGGCTTTGCCGACAGGCCATTG
>USIL01000098.1:0-5858 GCA_900554655.1 uncultured Collinsella sp. | reverse complement strand
TGGGAAAACGGCGCCCCCGGGGGCCCGTGAGGGGCCGCGGGGGCGTTCGGCTAACTGCGGGAACGGCCTATTTGCTCAATGTGTTCGGCTGAGATCGGAAATCAACCCTTACTTTATGCAGGAAAAGCACACAACTCCGATAGGTAAGAGTATTCGATAACAGACGCAGCTCATTCACACCTTTATGCATTTTCAACGCTTGCATAATCTGCAGGCAGACCGGCATCTTTGAGTGACTCCATACAAGCTGTAGTCAATTTTGTGCATATGCAATATCTATTAGCTTTACCCTGCGACAGTGCCCGTCGCTTGTGATAGAGTGCTACAAACTCTGGCTTTTGCCCTACGAGTGACCAAGAGCTCGGGGGCTTTAACACAAGGAGGACCTATGCCCGAGAAGATTGAAGAGCTGGTACGCGCTGCGCTTGCTGCGGCCCAGGAGGCCGGCGACCTTTCCGCATTTGAACTTGACGATTGCGCTATCGAGCGACCGGCTGACACTTCTCATGGCGAGTGGACCTCTACCATGGCCCTGAAGTCCGCCAAGCTGGCCCACTGCGCCCCGCGCAAGATCGCCGAGGCCATCGTTGCCCATATGCCCGAGGACCCCGCGATCGAGAAGGTCGAGATCGCAGGCCCCGGCTTCATCAACTTCTACCTCTCCGTTGCCGTCAAGAATGCCATCTTTGGCGAGGCTCGCGAGAAGGGTATGGACTTCGCTAAGTCCAACGTCGGCGGCGGCCTGAAGACCCAGGTCGAGTTCGTCTCCGCCAACCCCGTCGGCCCCATGCACATCGGCCACGGCCGCTGGGCCGCGCTGGGCGACTCGCTCTGCCGTGTGATGGACCACGCCGGTTACGACATCCAGCGTGAGTTCTACATCAACGACCACGGCTCTCAGATGAACACCTTCGGCAACTCCATCAGCACGCGCTATATGCAGCTTGCCGACATCATCGCCAAGCAGGGCGTGGATATCGACGAGGCTCACAAGCTACTGATCGCCGACCGTGACGCCTTTGTTGCCGACGAGAACGACGAGCACCCCGAGACCCATCCGTATCAGGACAACTTTGCCGAGACCCTGGGCAAGGACTCCTATGGCGGCGACTACATCATCGACGAGGCTGCCGAGTTCTGGCGCACCGACGGCGATAAGTGGGTCGACGCCGACCCGCAGGAGCGTATGGAGAGCTTCCGCGAGCGCGGCTATGTGAAGATGGTCGACAACATGCGCGACCTCTGCCACGCCGTCAATTGCGACTTCGATCGTTGGTACTCCGAGCGTTCGCTGTATGTGAAGGACACCGAGGGTGAGACCGCCGGCACCTCCGCCGTCGACCGCGCTTTTGAGAAGCTCGACAAGATGGGCTACCTCTACACCAAGGACGGCGCCCTGTGGTTCCGCTCCACCGACCTGGGCGATGACAAGGACCGCGTCCTGATCAAGTCCGACGGCGAGTACACCTACTTCGCCTCCGACGTTGCCTATCACTGGGATAAGTTCCAGCGCGTCGACCACGTCATCGACATCTGGGGCTGCGACCACCACGGCTACATCAACCGCGTCCGCTGCGTCTGCGACGCCCTTGGCTATCCCGGCAAGTTTGAGGTTCTGCTGGGCCAGCTCGTCAACCTGCTGCGTAACGGCAAGCCCGTCCGAATGTCCAAGCGCAAGGGCACCATGGTGACCCTGCAGGAGCTCGTCGACGAGGTCGGCTCCGATGCCGCTCGCTACACGCTCATCTCCAAGAGCTCCAACCAGATGGTCGACTTCGATATTGAGGCCGTTAAGAAGCGCGACAACTCCAACCCGGTCTATTACGTGCAGTATGCTCACGCCCGCGTGTGCTCCATCCTGCGCCGTGCCGCCGACGTTACGCCCGAGCAGGCTGACGAGATGGGCATGAAGGCCGTCGCCGAGAAGGCCATCGGCGAGAACGTCGATTACTCGCTGCTGACCGACCCGACCGAGCTTGCCCTTTCGCGTAAGCTCAACGAGCTCACCGACCTCATCGCCAGCTGCGCTCGCGACCGCGCCCCGTTCCGTCTGACGCACTTTGCCGAGGAGCTTGCCGGCGACTTCCACAGCTTCTACGCTGCCTGCCAGGTGCTGCCGAGCGAGGGCCGTCCCGTCGACCCCGAGCTTTCGCGTGCCCGTCTGGCCGCTTGCGATGCCGTCCGCGTGACGCTCGCCCTGGTGCTCACCCTTGTTGGTGTCTCCGCTCCCGAGCAGATGTAAGCTGCGGGTCATTTAACCGTGTAGGTTCGGCTTTGCTGAGCCCTATAAGCCCGATCTCCATGCGGAGGTCGGGCTTTTTGCAAACGCCGACGTATTGACGAATTTGGAACTGCTGGAAATACGAAACTATGCCGGTTTACTACGATGAATATGAGAAATTCCAACCACGCCGGCTTTTCGCAAAAAAGTGCAGGGCATCTACCTGCGGTTTTAGTTCAACAAGTTTCGGAGTGGTCGCGGTTGAGCGATTCATCGTAGTAAACCGCCATAGTTTTGGCGGAGGCAGTCAGATTTGTGGGCGGTAAACCAAAGAGTGCCCCTTTTGACTAGTCGTTTAAGAGCGTTCCCAATGACTAAGTTGCAGGTGGTTGCGGTTGTGTTACACTAACGCTGCGTATATGACGCAATCATCTCGATACAGATCAATGATGTCCGTCGTTTTGAACGGAACTAGACTGTTTAGCCGCCCTGAAGGTTTATGCAGGGAGCATGTGATCACAGGGCTTGAAAAGAAAGTTGAGCAAACACTGTGTCTGATCAACAGCAAGAAAACGAAATAACGACGACGCAAGCCGCTCCCGCTGCACCGGTTGCGTCGGACCAGGTCGCGGCGCCCGCGCATGCCTCGGCTCCTGAGACGCCTAAGGCTGCTTCGACGCCTACGCCTGCAACGGCTGAGAAGGCCGTGCCTGCAACTGGTGAGGAGGCTGCTCCGGCAAAGCCCAAGCGTACGCGCCGCACGGCCAAGCCTGCTGCTGACGGCGAGGAGGTCACCAAGCCCAAGCGCCGTACCACGCGCACGACGCGCGTCAAGCGCACCGTTGCAGCTGACTCCTCGGCGCCGATTTCCGATGAGGTCGCGCAGGCACGTGCGTTGGCGCAGATTAGCGAGGCTCAGGTGGTGCGCGCCCGCCGTCGTGCTGCCGAGCGCGAGGCCGCGGCTCTGACCGAGCTTGCAGCTCCGTCTGTGCCCGAGACGCCTGCCGCCACCGAGACCCCTGTCGCCGACCAGCCGACCGAGAAGCCGGTACCGCGCACACGCCGTCGCACGGCTGCTAAGGCCGAGCAGGTTGCCGATCAGGTAACCCCCGAGCTCACTGAGGCTTCGGTCCGTTCCGCGGCAGGGGAGGGCACATCGCCTGTTGAGCCCGCTGCGCCTGTCGAGGCCAGCGAAGTTCCCGTTGTCGATCCGGCTTTGCGCCCGCACCGTCGCGGTCGCAAGCCCAAGGCCTTCGTCGAGGCAGAGAAGGCCGCAGCCGCAGCTGCAGCCGCTCGTGCTGCTGCGGCGACCGCCGAGTCTGCAACCGCCGCCGACGCGCCCGTCCAGGATGCTACGACTTCCGAGGCCGCTCCCGCCGATGTCCGTCCTGGTCGCAGCCATCGTACTGCTGCTAAGCGCACGTCCAAGGCCAAGGCTGCCAAGAAGGGTGCGTCCGAGGATTCCGGCGAGACGACCGCCGATGCATCGATTGATGCCGCCGAGCCCCAGGACGTCGAACGGCCTGCGTCCGAGAAGCCCAAGCGCGGTCGTAAGAAGTCCGCTAAGGCCAAGGCGTCCGAGCAGCAGGCTGATGTCGAAGCGCAAGTCGATTCCGGCGCCGAGGGCAATGACGCCGCTGCGGCCAATGCCGACGCCGCCGCAACCGATGGCGCCGCGCCCGCCGAGGCCGAAGACGGCGCTCGCCCCAACCGTCGCCAGCACAAGCGCAACGACGAGCGCAATGAGCGCAAGGACGAGCGCAACAACGACCGTCGCAACCGCCAGCGCGATCGCAAACAGCGCAACAAGGAGCGCAACGCCGCCCCCACCGAGCCCACGCTTTCGCGTGAGGAGCTCGCTGCCATGAAGGTCGCCGAACTGCGCGAGAAGGCCAAAGAGTTCGAGATCGAGACGACCGGCAAGAAGAAAGCCGAGCTCGTCGAGGAAATCTACGTCACCGCCGCGAAGGCCGAGGGCTTCCGCGACATCAAGGGCATCCTGCAGATTCGTCCGGACAGCTCCGGTATCATCCACGCCCACGGTTACATGAAGTCCAACGACGACGCCTTCGTCCCCGCCTACCTCATCCGCTCCGCGCGTCTGCGCACGGGCGACGTCATCGAGGGCTCGCTTCGTCCTTCGCGCGGCGGCGACAAGCGCGCCGGCCTCGCCAAAATCACGACCGTCAACGGTCTAGACCCCGAGCAGATTCGCAACCGCCCCAAGTTCGGTGACCTCACCCCGGTCTATCCCAACGAGCCGCTGCGCATGGAGCATGGCAAGGACTCCATTACCGGTCGCGCCATCGACATCGTGTCGCCGATCGGCAAGGGTCAGCGTGGCCTGATCGTGTCCCCGCCCAAGGCCGGCAAGACCACAATCCTCAAGAAGATCTGCCAGTCTATCTCGATTAACAACCCCGAGGTGCACCTCATCTGCCTGCTCGTCGACGAGCGCCCCGAAGAGGTTACCGATATGCAGCGTTCCATCAAGGGCGAGGTTGTGGCGTCGACCTTCGATATGCCCGCCGACAACCACACTCGTGTGGCAGAGCTCGTCATCGAGCGCGCCAAGCGCATCGTGGAGCTGGGCGGCGATGTCGTGGTGGTGCTCGACTCCATCACGCGTCTTGCCCGCGCCTACAACTTGGCCGCCCCCGCCTCAGGCCGCATCCTTTCGGGCGGCGTCGATTCGGCGGCCCTGTATCCGCCCAAGCGCTTCCTGGGCGCAGCCCGTAATATCGAGAACGGTGGCTCGCTCACCATCCTGGCCTCTGCCCTCATCGACACCGGTTCCAAGATGGACGAGGTCATCTTTGAGGAGTTCAAGGGCACCGGCAACATGGAGCTTAAGCTCGACCGCGACCTAGCCGATCGCCGCATCTTCCCGGCTATCGACCCCGTTGCCTCCGGTACGCGTAACGAGGACCTGTTGGTTGACGAGCAGATGCGTCCGTTTGTCTTTGGTCTACGTCGCATTCTTGCCGGCATGAACAACACCGAGCGCGCGGCCGCATCGTTTATCAAGGGTCTTAAGGGCACCAACACCAACCAGGAGTTCCTGGTGCGTTCGGCCAAAAAGCACAGCGACTACGAGCAGACGTTCTAGGTTGTAATCCACACGCAGCGTTAATCATCAATGCGATAAAGGGTCGGGGCTTTGAGCCTCGGCCCTTTTCTATATCGCCGCTTCGCACTTATTTTTGACCATAAGACTTGCAAGCAGCAGGTTTCCCGTTTCAATCCGACATCGTCGCTTGCAATCGACAGGGCGGTTTCGCATAATAGCTTTTAAGCTTCGCGACGGAAAACGCAGATGAAACGAACCATATACCGTTGCTTTGGGGCATAGCCCCGCTTCATCTTCTCTCGCGCAGCCAACTGAATGATGCGATTTGGGTGCTGGAAGATGGGGAGAGCTCATGGCTTCTTCTGATGCAACACAACGAGCAGTCCTTGCCGGACTTTCGTGCGGGATCGGCCTTGCCGCTCCCGTGGTTATGTATGCCGCGACGCTGCCGTTTTCGTCGGTGAACAGCTGGGTGTCCACCTCATACAGCTGCCGGATCAGCTCGCGGGTCAAGATTTCCTGCGGGGAGCCGCTGGCAATCACCCTGCCGGATTTGATGGCGTACAG
>USIL01000097.1:0-5869 GCA_900554655.1 uncultured Collinsella sp. | reverse complement strand
ACAAGCACGGCGATATCTGCTTCTTCGACATTGACGGCACGCTCGCGTGGCAAGACCCTCGAGTGGCACAAGGGCTTCCCGAGAGCGAGCGAGACCTGTCCCCCTATCCCAACGAGGCGGTCTCACAGGCCATCCGCGATTTCGTTGCAAACGGCAACATGGCCTTTATCTGCACAGGGCGCACCCTCAGCTGCATCCACCCCAAACTTCTTGAGCTGCCCTGGACCGGCATCGTCTGTCTTGCGGGCGGTTACGCCGAGATCAACGGACACGCAATTCGCGATCTGTCGATGACGCCCAGCATGCTGCAGCATCTTGCCCCCTATCTTGAGCAATCGGGCGAGGTCATCCGCTTTGAGGGCCTCAACGGCGTCGTGCGCATGAGTGCCGATGCCCCCGATGCCCCCGGATACGCGCGCACCCTGGGCGACGCAGTCACGCAGCTGCAACATTACAGTGTCTACAAGATCTTGATGTCTACATCGCTCGCCAACCACATCGCTCAAGATAAGGCACTTGAGCCGCTGCTGTGCTTTAACGAGCTCGAACTCGAGGTAACCGAAATCTCGCCCCGCGAATGCACGAAGCGCGGGGGCATCCAGTCTGTACTCGACGCCCTCGACCCCCACCACGGAACCGTATACGGCATTGGCGACGCCAGCAATGACGTCTCGCTGATGAACGCCGTCGATGTCGGTATCGCCATGGGCAATGCGCCGGACTATCTCAAGGATAAGGCCGATTACGTGACCGACACCGTCGATCACGACGGTGTCGTTGCGGCGCTCGAGCATTTTGGGCTGATTTAGGCGCGCTCCATCAAACGCACGCCCGTTGTCCCAAATCGCCAAAACTGCCGCGCCAAACGCCCTAATGTGGCAATATGTTGTCTGCATATTGCATCAACGCAACCTCAGAAAGAATGCGAGAACCCGTGTCCAGTCCGTTTACCAGCTTTTTAGCCCAGCACTTTGACCAGATTAACGACTATCTGGCCACGTTCTTTGACGGACAGGCGACCTCTGCCGATATCGAGCGCTACCTGTATGCGCCGCTCTCGGCTTTTACGGCCAACGCCGGCAAGCGCCACCGCCCGCTTATCTGTATGCTCGCCGCAACCGCAGTGGGCGGTAGCTTTGAGAGCGCCCGCAGCGCCGCGGCAGCCATCGAGCATTTCCAGTCGGGCGCGCTGATCCACGACGACATCGCCGACAACGGACAGCTTCGTCGAGGCAAGCCCTGCATGCATCTTACCGAGGGCACGGGCCTTGCCATCAATTGCGGCGACTTGGCGCTCACCATGGTCACCAAGACGGTTCTCGACGACCCCACGCTGGAGTCCGACGTGAAGCTGCGCGTGCTCCACGAGCTTACCGAGATGATCGTCCGCACCATCGAGGGTCAAGCGCTCGACCTGGGTTGGGTCCGTGACGGGCGCTTTGATATCTCGGTTGATGACTACCTGGACATGGCGACGCACAAGACCGCGTTTTACAGCGGAGCCACGCCGCTTGCCGCCGGAGCCATTATCGGCGGCGGCAGCGATGAGCAAATCGAAGCGCTGCGCGCCTTTGGCCTACACACAGGCCTCGCCTTTCAGATTCAGGACGACCTGCTCAACCTTGTCGGCACTAAGGAAGCCGCCAACAAGGACTTCCGCACCGACATCACCGAGGGCAAGCGCACGCTTGTCGCCGTACACGCCCTCTCTGATGAGCGCCACCACGACGAGGTCGAGGCGATTCTTTCCTCGGGCACCGATGATCCCGCGCAGCTCGCACGCGCCGTGGAGATCTTCCAGGAGACCGGCTCCATCGATTACGCCCACACTTACGCGCTCGACCTGACCGCTAAGGCCAAAGCGGCCATCGAGAACGTTAAGCTTGATCCGCACGCACGCGAGCTGTTCCTCTCCATGGCAGATTTCTTTGTGGAGCGCCTTAACTAACGGGGGTTATAAAACCTGTCAGCAGCGTATTTAGGCACAACTTGCTACACTGTTGAGTGCATGTTTATGCATCCCTTTGCGTTGTCTATCCGACAGACGCTCAAATAGTACGAATGGTACGCCGAAAGGGGTTCGTTCATGGAACCTATTACAACGGGCATGCAAGGAGCAGCCGTCGAGGACGTGCAGTCTCGTCTCCTGCAGCTCGGCTACACGATTGATGCCGCCGAAGTCACCGACAAGTACTTTGGAGCCACCACTGAGCAGGCCGTCAGCACCTTCAGGCTCGACAGCGGCCTTGCTGCCGGTCATGCCGTCGATATCCCCTGCTGGAGCGCCCTTGTAGACGCTTCGTATAAGCTGGGCGACCGCACTCTCTATCTGCGCATGCCCAATTTCCATGGCGCCGATGTGCAGGCCCTGCAGCGCGCTCTCAACGTTTTGGGCTTTGCCTGTGGCGAAGACGACGGCTACTTTGGTCCGCATACCGAGGCCGCCCTGCAGCAGTTCCAGGAAAATGTCGGCCTGTTTGCCGACGGCATGGCCTTCCAGGACACCTACGCCTACATCAACCGCCTGCACCATGTGTGGGAGGGCAAGCCCTCGGTCACCGAAGCCGAGTCCCGTATCGGTTTTGCTCGCGCCGCCAACGTGCTCGAGCGCTTCCAGATTGCCGTTATCGGCGAGGACCCCATCGCACGCAGCGTTGCGTCGCGCATGTGGAATATCGCCACGGCAACGACCGACAACAGCGGCATGATGCTCTGCGACTCCGAGGTCCCAACCGACGTTGACCTAGTGCTCGAGATCGCAAGCGATGAGCTGCCCGCAGATGCAGCGCCGCGCGCCACGATCGCCCTCGCCGAGTGCCACAACCTGGCCCAGCGCATCCGCACTGCCAATGTCGCCGCGCAGCAGAAGCCGGCACGCATTCGCATTGAGCTCACGGGCATGACGCGCTACAACGGCACCTTCACGGCCAGCGACGCGCAGACACTCGCCGTACGCCTGCTCGACGGCGTTTGCGATGCCCTCGCAGATTAGGTAAACTAAACGAGTTGTTTTTGGGCAACACCACACATTGGGACGTAGTTCAACGGTAGAACTCCGGTTTTTGGTGCCGGCTGTTGGGGGTTCGAATCCCTCCGTCCCAGCCATTAAAATTGAGCGCCCTGAGCCCATAACGGCCCAGGGCGCTTTCTTGTGGGCAAGCGGAGGGATTCGAACCCGCAAGGGTGCGGAGCTGAGGAAACGCGAAGGCGCCCCAAGCCCATTAGGACCAAGAGCGTCTTACATCTTGAAATATCAGCCCAATTCCGAAAAGCGAGCCGCCTTCTACAACGTGCCGTGTGGCCCCGACGGGCCGGGCATTAAGTTTGTCGCGAGTTCCGCACGAACAGGAGGCCACTTAACCTCGATGTTTTGGACGTGACAGCGAGAGGGGCCCTGGTATGGCAAGGTGACGTGAAACAAGCGGGCGCTGACCTTTTGGTCGCGCCCGTGAAGTTGAACGTCAGATTGCCGTGCCCGGGGCCTGCGCAGCGCCGAGCAGTTACGCCGTTTGTAAAACGGCGTAACCTAAAGGTTCATGTTGCCGTGGATGTAGGGGGTGACCTCGAGGAAGATGTGGCCGCCGCCCAGCTCGCGCAGCGCGGACTCGATGACGGCGGGCAACGGGGTCTTACCCTCGTTGTCGACGGTGCTACCGCCGAGAGCGGCAATCTTGGCGACATCTGCGGGGGCGGCCTCGATATGCATGCAGCCACCGACCAAGCGCGCGCGAACCTGCGCCAGGTCAAGATCGTGCAGGTAGTCCTCGCAGGTACGGATTAAATCGATCTTCTCGCGCGTAAGCTCCTGGCCCGTGGGGACACGTGTGGCAAGACAGGCTCCCGCCGGCAGGTTCCAAACGGGATAGCCCCATGCGCGCAGCAGCTCGCGCTCTTCGTTCTTGGTAAAGCCGACCTCCATGAGAGGGGAGCGTACGCCGAGCTCTTTTGCCGCGCGCATGCCAGGGCGGTAGTCACCGCGATCGCTTGCATTGCTGCCGTCGATGACGGTGGGAAAGCCGAGCGACTTGGCGTGGTTGACGATGGCGGTAAAGCCGGCGTGCTTGCAGTGGTAGCAGCGATTGGCATCGTTGCAGGCTACTTGGGGGAGTTGTAGCTGATCGACCGACAGATTGAGCACGGGGAGCTTAAAATGCGGCCCCTCATGGGCTTGTCCATCAACGGACCGCTCAAACGAAGCTTGCTCGGGCGTGCCGATGAGCGGCGTGGTGAGGTGAACGAGAAGCGTGTCGGCAGGCATGATGCGGGCGCATACGGCGGCTAAAAAGCTGCTGTCAACGCCGCCAGAAAACCCGATAGCCACGCGCCCGTATGCCAAAAGCAGCTGTTCGAGCGCTGATAGCTTGTCTTGAAGCTCCCCTGCGGATGCCGTGGTGTCTAAAATCATGAAACGATCCTTATCGTTGAGTACTCGATCGAAAACTATAATCCTAATGCGTTCCCTGCCATAAGACTTCTATCTATGTAACGAAAGTGCAATATGGTATATACGTTATATACAAGTTGCCAAATGCGGTAGAGTTGCGGCAATGCGACAGCGAGAGTCGATGGGGGACCGATATGATCAAGGCTGTTATTTTTGACATGGATGGAACACTGGTCGATACCGAGCGTTTGGGGATTAAGGCCTGGAAGGCAGGCGCCGCTGAGTTGGGGCTCGCGATTGATGATGCCCTGATCCATCAGTTTATCGGCCGCACGCTGCCCGACGTCATGGACATCCTTGAGGCACATTACGGCAGCAGAGAAACCGCCGAGGCGCTCTATCATCGCCACAAGGAGATTCGCGACGAGATGGTCAAGACCGATCTGGAGCTTAAGGCCGGCGCCGCCGAGTGCATAGACGAGCTGCTGGCTGCGGGCTACCACGTGGGCCTTGCAACGTCGTCGCGCCTCGTTACGGCCGAGCGCAACCTTAAGATGGTCGGCCTCTTTGACAAGTTTGAGACGGTGACTTGCGGCGAGGACGTCGTGCATGGCAAGCCCGATCCCGAGATGTATCTGCTTGCCTGCGAGCGCGCGGGCTTTGTCCCCGAGGAATGTGCCGTGGTCGAGGATTCGCGCAACGGCTGCGTCTCGGGCATTACGGCCGGCTGCCATGTCTTTGCCGTCCCCGACATCGTGCCGCTGCCGCAGGACGTGGTGGATGGCTGCGAGGCCGTACTCGATACGTTGTTCGACCTGGCGGCGGCAGTCAAGGCCGTGCGCTAGACAGCTGCGGCGTTGAAACGAGCAATTGCCCACGTTTGCGCTTAAGCAAAAGGGGCCCGGCAATGGTCGGGTCCCTTTTGCTTAAGCGGCGACTTAGCATACTTGCGGGCGTGCTATAGATACGCGCCGAGATTGATGGCGGTGGCTTCGGTTTGGCTGCTCGCCTGGGTGCTGGCGCGCTCCAGTAGGAACGGACGCACCAGTTCTTGGCGGTTGATATCCTCGGCGGCGGTGACTGCGGTGACGGTGCGCGCTGCAGAGCCGACGCGGATATGCTTGGTCTTTGCCGGGGTCTTGTTCTCGATTTGCTCCATCAGCAGTTGGACACCCTTGCGGCCAATCTCGTAGCCCGGGGGCGCTACCGTAGTGAGCGGGACCGATCCGCTCCAAGCGAGCGGGTTGCCATCGCAGCCCGCTACGCGTACTTGCCCGGGGACAGAGATGCCCTTGTCGACCAGTGCCGAAACGACACCCGAGGCCAGCACGTCGGTTAGACCGACGACAAAATCGGGGCGTTCGTTTGCGGGGCGCTCGGCGATTTGGGCACCGATGCCGTAGCCGTCGGCAGCGGTATTCCATTTGCCGGCGTCGATGACTTCGATCTTGATATCGGGGTGCAGAGCGAGGGCCTTGTGAATGC
>USIL01000096.1:0-5911 GCA_900554655.1 uncultured Collinsella sp. | reverse complement strand
CTGCAAGTGTATAATTTCGGTCGTATGTAATTTGGACGCTTGTGCGTTCTGCCCATAACAAGAAAGGTCGCTATGCCTACCATTTCTACCGCCGACTTCAAGAACGGCCTCGGTCTCCGCATTAAGGACAAGGTCTACACCATCGTCGAGTTCCAGCATGTCAAGCCGGGCAAGGGCGGCGCGTTTGTGCGCTACAAGACCCGCGACATCAAGAGCGGCCGCGTCGTCGAGAACACCTGCAACGCCGGCACCAAGTTCGAGAGCGTCATGCTCACCACCCGTGAGTTCCAGTACCTCTACAACGATGGTACCGACTACATCTTCATGGACAATGAGTCCTATGAGCAGGTTCCCGTTCCCGAGGACATGGTGGGCGAGAACTCCAAGTGGCTGCGCGAGAATGACATCTGCCAGCTGCTCTTCGCCGACGATGAGCTCATGGGCGTGACCCCGCCGATGTTCATCGAGACCACCATCGTCCAGACCGACCCGGGCTTTAAGGGCGATACCGTCCAGGGTTCCACCAAGCCGGCCACGATCGACACCGGCGCTGTCATCCAGGTCCCCATGTACCTCAACGAGGGCGAGGTCATCAAGGTTGACACCCGCGACGGCAAGTTCGTCTCCCGCGTTTAGCAACCAACTCTTCTAGGAGGACTCATGCCCCAAGAAATCAAGATTGACGGCATCGGCATTTCGCCCGATGTTCTGACCGCCATCGTCTCGCGCGCCGTGTCCGATGTCGAGGGCATCGCCTCCGTTGGCGTCAAGGACCTTGCCACTAATCTTGTCTCCATGATGCTCTCGTCCAAGGCCCCGGCTTCCGAGCCGGCTGTCGAGGCCGAGGTCGTTGGCGACAAGCTCGCACTCACCGTGCGTGTCGTGGCGTTCTTTGGCTATCCGTTCAAGAAACTCGCCGAGGCCGTTCGCGCTGCCGTGGTCGCTGCCATCGATGCCCAGGTTGGCGTTGAGGTTGAGCGTGTTGACGTTTGCATCGACGGCCTCGTTTTCCCCAAGGAGTAACCTTTGAGCCTTAAGGTTTATCGCGGGCGTACGCTTGCCCGCAGTCAGGCGCTGCAGCTGCTGTTCCAGGCCGAGGCCACGGACAGCCCGCTCGAGCGCGTCCTCGAGGGTGATTTCCTGATCTCGAAGGGTCCCCTCGACCCCTATGCGCTGGAGCTGTGCCGCGGTGCCTACGAGCATATCGACCGCATCGACTGCGCTCTGCGCTCCGTTGCCAAGAACTGGGATCTTATGCGCATGCCCGGTGCCGACCGCAATCTGCTGCGTATCGCCGTTTACGAGATGCGTTTCCTCACCGACGAGGAGGTCTCGGACGCCATCGTGATCAACGAGGCCGTCGAGCTTGCCAAGGCCTATGGCACCGACCAGTCCGCGTCGTTCGTCAACGGCGTGCTGGGCAAGATCGCTCGCAGCGAGGAGCTGCCGGGCGAGGACCTATACCAGGAGCTGCTGGCCGAGGATCGCGCTCGCGAGGAGGCACAGGCTGCCGAGGCTGCCGCTAAGGTTGCGGTTGCCCAGGCTGAGGCTGGTGTGTTGGCCGAGGATGCGGACGCTGCTGAGGCCGTCGAGGCCGACTCCGTCGAGGAGTAGCCATGCCAGAGGGTTCTGTCCGTAACTTTGATGAGATTTCGGACCGTCTGGATCAGATCATCGCTACCGTTCGCTCCAAGGATACCTCCTTGGAGCGTTCGCTCGATTTGTTTGACGAAGCGATTGAGCTGGGCTCCCGCGCGGTCGATATGGTCGACAAGTTTGAGTTGACGCCGCGTGAGGCCGACAAGCTCGAGCAGGAATACGATGAGGATGCGGCAAACGAATCCCAGGATAGCTAGGCCGCATCTCCGGATACGAATGGTTGATGGCATTCATGAAACGCTTGCGTCTTGATGACGAACTGATTTCACAGGGCATCTGCGCCGATCGCGCGGATGCCCTTCGCACTCTTATGGCCGGCTTGGTCTCGAGTGGCGGTGAGCGCTTGACTTCGCCGGGCCTTAAGGTGATCCCGGGGCTGCCGCTGCATGTGAAGGGGCGCATTCCCTATGTTGGCCGCGGCGGTCTTAAGCTCGAAGGCGCGCTTGATGCGTTTGGCATCAATCCGACGGGCCTTGCCTGTCTGGATGTGGGCTGCTCTACCGGCGGCTTTACCGATTGTCTGCTCAAGCGCGGAGCTGCGACCGTTGTCTCGGTGGACGTGGGTCGCGCCCAGTTCGATTGGTCGTTGCGCCAGGACGATCGCGTGACGCTGCATGAGCGCACAAACGTGACGCAGCTGCCTGAGCTTGGCTATGCCGGCACTATCGACCTGGCTGTGTGTGATGTCTCGTTTACCAGCATCGCGAACATTATCGATGCGGTACTGGCGTGCCTGGCGCCTACGGGTGCATTCTGCACGCTCGTAAAGCCGCAGTTTGAGGCTCCGGCGGCGCTGGTGGGCGAGGGCGGCATTGTGACCGATCCCGCCGTGCGCCGCGATACACTCGTGGCGGCGGTTGAACTCTTTGCTGCCAAGGGCCTGTTCCCGGTCGATGTGTGCGTGTCGCCCATTCATGGTGCCAAGGGCAACGTTGAGTTTTTCCTGTACGGCACGAGATTTGACCCCGGCGATCGCTCGCAAGACGAGCTGCAATCCCAGGTATCGGTTATGAGCGAGAAAGCTGCAACGCTATGAAGGTCTTTCTGGTTCCCAATTACTACAAGCAAGAGGCGGTCGAGAGCGGCCTGATGCTCGAGCTTTGGCTGACTCGCCAGGGCTATGAGGTCGCATGGGCTGCCGACCAGCGATCCAAGATTCAGAGCACGCCTGATATTGACGGCTCCGATCTGGTCATTACGCTCGGCGGCGACGGTACGTTGCTGCGCGCTGCCCGCATCCTCAACCATCGCGAGATTCCTATCCTCGGTCTTTCCTATGGTCACCTGGGCTTTCTAACTGCTGCGAGCCCCGAGGAGCGCGACATCCTGCAGGTCGTGAGCGACGCCCTGTCCGGTGAGCTGCACGTGAGCCGTCGCGCCACCATCGCCGCGGATATCGTGTCCGTGCGCGAAGACGGTACGAAGGATGTCGTGCGCACCTTCGCCCTCAACGACATGGCGCTTACCCGCGGTCCGCTGTCCGATATGGTCGAGTTCGACATCACGGTGTCCGGCCATCATATCGACCGTCTGCGTGGCGACGGCGTGGTCGTGTCCACGGCGACTGGTTCTACGGGTTACGCGCTCAGTGCCGGTGGCCCCATCGTGAGCCCCGACTATACGGGTATGGTCTGCGTACCCATTGCGCCGCACACCATTCAGGCTCGTGCCTTTTTGACCTCGCCGAGTGATGTCGTCGAAATCTTTATGTCCGATGATCGCCCGAGCGTTCCGGCGATCGCTATCGATGGACAGTTTATTACCTGCGATGGCACCGTTGAGAGCGTGGCGGTGCGCCGCGGGCCCGGAGATGTGTTGCTGCTGGATTACGGCCCCGAGAGCTTCTATAACTCGGTGAGCCGCGTATTCTACGGAGTCCGTCATGATCGATGAGCTGCAGGTTTATAACATTGCACTCATTCGCGAGGCGACGCTGGTGCCGAGTGCCGGCCTGACTGTCCTGACTGGCGAGACTGGCGCCGGCAAGACCGCGCTGCTCTCGGCCCTCAAGCTAATTTTGGGCGAGCGTGCGGATTCGTCGACGGTGCGCGAGGGCGAGGCACTGGCGAGCGTCGAGGCGCGACTCTTCGACGGGCCTCACGACACGGAGGGGTTCACCGTACAGCGCAGCCTTTCTGCCGAGGGCCGCAGCCGCGTGAAGATTGACGGTCGCATTGCCAGTGTGCGCGAGCTTTCGGAGCGCGTCGGCGTGATGATGGATCTGTGCGGCCAGCACGAGCACCAGCGCTTGCTCGATCCGGCGCATCACGTTGCGATGGTCGATGCCTGGGCGGGACGCTCTGCGCTCGAGGCGCTCGAGCACTACCGTGCTTGCTTTAAAGCCTCGCGCGCGGCTGCCAAGGAGGTCCGTCGCGTCGAGGAGGCCTCACGTGCGCGGGGGAGTCGCGTCGAGGAAGCGCGCTTTGCGCTCGAGCGCATCGGCGAGGTCGACCCCAAACCGGGCGAGTATGAGGAACTCGAGGAACTGCTGCCGCGCTCCGAACATGCCGAGGTACTGGTTGCCACAGCTAACGATGCCCATGCATCGCTTGCCTCCGAAGGGGGAGCGCTCGACGCCGTGAACAGCGCCGTGGCAGAACTTTCCCGAATGGCTACCGTCGATCGCAAACTGGGCGACATTGCCGATGCGCTTTCGGATGCCTGTATCTCCCTTGAGGATTGCGCGAACGAGCTTCGTGCCTATCGCGATGGCGTCGCCTTCGACCCGCGCGAGCTCGCACGCATGCGTGAGCGATATTCCGACCTCAAGGGCCTGTTGCGTCAGTGGGGTCCCACCATGGACGATGTTTTTGCCATGCGTGATCGCTCGCAAGAGCTGCTGTCCCTGGTCGATGATGGCGATGAGCAGATCAAAAAGGCGCGTGAGGCACTCGGGAGCGCCGAGCGCGAGTTGTTTGCCGCTGCCAAGGCACTTAAGCGCGCACGCAATACGGCGGCCCCGTGCTTCTGCCACGAGGTTGGCCGCCAGATGGCGCGCTTGGAGATGGGTAGTGCCGAGCTCGTCTGGGAGTCGCGCGATCTTCCCCGTGCTGAGTGGACGCCCGTTGGTCCTTCGAGCTACGAGCTGCTATACCGCAGCGGTGCCGGCTTGACGCCACGTCCCCTGCGCCGCATTGCGTCGGGCGGCGAGCTCAGCCGCGTCATGCTTGCAAGCAAGGTTGTCCTCGGTAACGCGGACGGTGTCGATACGCTGGTGTTTGACGAGGTCGATGCCGGTGTCGGTGGCTCCACGGCGCGTGCACTCGCGGGCGTGCTGGCAGATCTCGCCTCTACGCATCAGGTGATTGTCGTAACCCACTTGGCGCAGGTCGCTGTCATGGCCGACAAGCATTATGTTGTCAGCAAGGAACCAGGCGATGTTCCCCAGACGCATTTGGACGAGGTAACCGGCGAAGCGCGTACCGCCGAGATCGCCCGCATGTTGAGCGGCGATCAGTCCGAGGCTAGCCTGGCGCACGCAAAGCAGATGCTCGAAGAAGCTCGAGGTTAGGTCGTATCAGCGGTGTTGGTGGGACAAAATAGACTGAATTTTTTGTCCCACTTCGCGTTTTACTCCACGACCTTATCCGGTTGGATGAGCTCTTCGTAGTAGCTGATATGCTCTCGGGCGTCCTCGATTTCGGGCAGCAGGAAGTTGTAGATGACCTCTATGATCATCGTGGCGCTCATCTTGGAGAATGCGAAGTCACCCGTTGTCAGCAGCGCTTCGTGATTGACGGTATTAAAGGTGTAGTCGGCGAGGCGCGCAAGTGGAGACTTGCTATCGCTGCTGATGACGACTACGGTTGCGCCGCAGTTGCGAGCCGCTTTTGCCATGCGATTCAGTCGGCGCGATTTGCCAGAGTTTGAGATTAGCACGATGACGTCACCCGGGCGTAACGTGAGCGCAAAGCCGATTGATGTCTCGCTAATGGTGCTCGCCATGCAGCGCAGGCCCAGCTGCGAGAACTTGAACGTCGCGTCGAGCGCGACGGCGTTGGTGTTGCCTACGGCCGCAAACTCAATAACGCCGGCGTTCTTAAGCGCGTGTACAACTGCGGCCAACGTGTCGTGATCAATGCCGTCGATGGTCGCATTAAGCTCACTCACCTTGGCGGCGAGGATATTTTTAAGGCTCTGCTCCATGTTGTCGAGCGAGACCTCGTCGGTCAGGCCCTCGTTGCGCTGACTCTCTAAGTCGCGCGCCAACGAAAACTGAAAGCTGCGGAAGCTGCCAAAGCCCAGCTTGCGG
>USIL01000095.1:0-5920 GCA_900554655.1 uncultured Collinsella sp. | reverse complement strand
TTGCACGCAAAGAGCGCGTGCTGGTGACCACGTTGACCAAACGCATGGCCGAGGACCTGACCGACCATCTGCTCGACGCGGGCATTAAGGTCAATTACATGCACTCCGATACAGCGACGATGGACCGTGTCGAGATCCTGCGAACGCTGCGCGAGGGAAAGATCGATGTTCTCGTTGGCATCAACCTGCTCCGCGAGGGCTTGGATCTTCCCGAGGTCTCACTGGTGGCAATTCTCGACGCCGATAAGGAAGGCTTCTTGCGCAACCGCCGTTCGCTGATTCAGACGATTGGCCGCGCGGCCCGTAACGCCGATGGCGAAGTCATCATGTATGCGGACGTTGTGACCGATTCGATGAAAGAGGCCATCGAGGAGACGCAGCGCCGTCGCGAGATTCAGATGGCATATAACGAAGAGCATGGCATTGTGCCCAAGACGGTGCGCAAAGCCATCAACGACATCTCAAGTTTTATTGCCGAAGCCGAAAAAACCGTGGGTTCCAAGGGGCGCTCGAAGGGCGACTCCCTTGGCCATGGCGCATTCTATACGCCCGATGAGTCGGGCGAGGGCGGCGTGCCGGAAACGGTGGCGCCCGAGCAGACACTTGCGGAGCAGTTGGAAGAACTGCCGCATGACGAGCTTGCGCGGATCGTCGAAACCATGGAAGAGGATATGCGTAACGCTTCTGCCGCTATGGACTTTGAGGAGGCGGCGCGCCTGCGCGATGCCGTCGTTCAGATTCGGGCGATGCTCGAGGGTGCGTCTGAGGACGAGACGATCGAGCGCTTACGCTCGCAGGCCCGCAAGGGTTCCACGTTCGCATCGGGCAGAAAACGCCAGGGTGCACGGTTTAAGAAATAGCGAACAGGCCCCGAGTTCTCTGTGGAGCTCGGGGCCTATGTCTTTTGCGCGCTGGAATTTGTGCGTTAGAGGTCTGCGATCAGGGCTTCAGCACAACGGATGCCGTCGGTGGCCGCGCTCATGATGCCGCCGGCATATCCAGCTCCCTCACCACAAGGGTAGAGGCCCGGGGTCGACACGGCATGGCACGTTCGGTCTCGGGTAACAGTGACCGGTGAGCTCGAACGAGTCTCCACGCCGGTAAGAACGGCATCGGGACGGTCGTAGCCTCGTAGCTTTTTTCCGAGTAGGGGAAGTCCCAGGCGGAGCGACTCGACGATATGCTGCGGTAGGGCTTCGTCAATTGCCGTCCAGGTCACACCGAGCGGATAGGTGGGCTTTACCTTTCCGGGCGCCTTGCTGGCGCGTCCTGCGAGGAAATCTCCGACGAGTTGTGCCGGTGCGTTCCAGTTGGAACCGCCCAGGCGATAGGCGGCCGCCTCGCAGGCACGCTGGAGCTCGATGCCGGCGAGCGGGTCATCGTTGGGAAGGTCCTCAGGCGTGACGTTAACGAGCAGGGCGGCATTTGCGTTGCGTCCGTCGCGGGCATTGAGACTGGCCCCGTTGACGCACAGATGGCACGGTTCTGAAGAGGCGGCAACAACCTGTCCGCCGGGGCACATGCAAAACGAGAACACGCTGCGGCCGTTGGGAAGATGGGCAACAAGTTTGTAGGGGGCCGCCCCGAGCGCTGGATGTCCCGCCGAGGCTCCATATTGGGCTCTGTCGATGTCGCGTTGCGGATGCTCGATGCGAACGCCCATGGCAAAGGTCTTTTGTGCGAGGGCCACGTTGTGGTCCTTAAGGAGCTCAAAAATATTGCGAGCAGAATGCCCGCAGGCGAGGATGAGGTGCTTTGTCTCGATTGGCTCGTAAGCGGCGTCTTGGGACGATTGGACATCAATACCGGTGATGGCGCCAGACGCGTCGATGCGAATGTCGACGAGCTTCGTTCGATAACGGACGACACCTCCGAGCTGCTCGATGCGCTGGGATATAGCGGTGACAACCTTGGGAAGGATGTCGGAGCCAATGTGCGGCTTGGCATCCCACAGAATATCGCGGGGCGCACCCGCCTCGACGAAGGTTTCGAGGATAAGGCGATGGGCGGGATTTTTTGTTCCCGTATTGAGCTTGCCGTCCGAGAAGGTCCCCGCGCCGCCCAGACCAAACTGAATATTGCTCTCGGGGTCGAGGATGCGCTCCTTTAGAAAGAGGTCGATCGCCTGCGAGCGGCGAAATGCCGGGTCGCCGCGCTCGATAAGCAAGGGCTTAAGACCTGCTTTGGCGAGCGTGAGCGCAGCGAAAAGGCCGGCGCATCCGGCGCCGACAACGACAGGGCGTTCTTGAGGTGCGTCGGAGACGGGGGAGGGGAATGAAGGCTCATCGTCTTCTATCGCGCGTACGCGCGAGCGGTCACGCTCGGCAACGCTGTCGACCGCTTCTCGCTCGAGGTGGGGACTAGTCAGCTCAACACGAAAGCTCAGGATAAAATGGACGTCTCGTTTTTTGCGAGCGTCGATTGACTTGCGGTGGAGTTCGATGGACTTGATCTCGGAGTCCTTGCAACGTAGGATGCGCTTGGCGACTCGCTTGCCAACAATGAGGCAGGTATTTTCATCGCCGGCTTCATCGAGCGACACGTTGACTTGGGTGATTTCGATCATCGAGGTCTCCTTAGAGGCAAGAAAGAGGCCGTCCGGTATCCCAGACGGCCCGAATGCGTTTTTGATTATAGACTGCGCGGCTACAGGCTGCTTGCAGCGCGAATGCCCGAGAGCCATGCCCACGCAAGGTTAAAGCCTCCGCAATCGGCGTCGATGTCGAGCGCTTCGCCGCAGACGTAAAGCGGGGCGTCGACAACGCTGCGCGCGCGTAGGCTGGGTGTTGAGATGCTCTCGACAGATATGCCACCACGCGTGACCTGCGCCGAGCGCTCCTCGGCTGTTCCCTCGACGAGCAACTTAAAGTGCTTGAGGATCGAGACCAGGTGGATGACATCGTTGGAGCCTGGATGGCACTGCTCGAACGCTGTGCAGACGACGCGGGAGAGTTGCGGGGCGAGCATGCCGTCGAGCCAACGGGGATCGCGGGGCGAAAAGCAGCCGAGCAGCTCAACGCGCCGGTTGAGCATATCGAGCAGCTCGTCTTTGGAGAGGTCGGGGAAAACGTCGAGCAAGATCGTATCGCCGTGCTGGATACGACGGGAGAGGTTGAAGACAGCGACGCCCGAGATACCGAAGGTTCGAAACAGGACTTCACCGTCTTCGTGCCAGAGCTCATTATGATTGCGGGCGAGCGTCAAGCGGGCGCGGACGCGCAGGCCATCCAACGTCTTGAGTGCCGCCCGATCGCCGACGACCGTTGCCGATACGGGGCAGAGGATGGGGCGCAGCGAAGTGAGGGGGAGGCGAAACGTATCGGCGATACCGGTGGGGTTGCCACCCGTGGCGATAATTACGGTATGTGCCTGCAGGGCCTCGTTCTTGCGAGGGACATCGGCGAGCGCTTTCCGAAGCGAGCGGAGCTCCGATTTTCGGTCGTCGTGCTTTTTTGCCTTGAGTGCCCGCGCTGGACGGTCTATTTGGAGTGTCCAGCCTTCGGAAGCTTTGTGCGCCGAGGCAACGTTGGCTCCGCAGATTAAGGTGATACCTAGGCGGTCGCAAACGTTGAGAAGCGCGTCGCGCACCGATTCGGCGCGAAGGGAGCGCGGGTACAGTCGGCCTTCCTCGGAGGTTGTCATGATGCCCAGCGAGGAGAAGAAACCCATAAGCTCTTGTTCGGGTTGGGGGCCCATGACAGATTCGACGAATGCGGGGTGGTTATACCGCTGAGGATCAATCGATTCGTTGGAGAGGTTGCAGCGGCCGTTGCCGGTCGCAAGGAGCTTAAGGCCGCAGGCGACATCGCGCTCAACGATGCAGACGCTTTTGCCAGCACGTGCGGCCATAATGGCGGCGGCGAGGCCTGAAGCCCCGCCGCCGATTACCAGGACGTCATAGAAGGCGCTCGTGTTCACTTAGGCCTCGTCGGTCTCGTGCGGGGTAATAGCCTCGACGGCAGAGACTGCCTTGGGCAACATGCCATCGGGCAGCGCGGTCTCGACCTCGCCCTTATCGCAGGCCTCGGCGAGTGACGGATTGATGGGAAGCGTGCCCAAGATGTCGAGGTTATAGCGCTCTGCGACCTCGGGGAGCTTGCTCTTGCCAAAGACCTCGATCTTCTTGCCGCAGTCGGGGCACTCAATATAGCTCATGTTCTCGACGATGCCCAGAATGGGGACGTTCATCTTCTCGGCCATGTTGACCGCCTTGGCGACGATCATCGAGACCAGATCCTGCGGGCTCGTGACGATAACGATGCCGTCGACGGGCAGTGACTGGAAGACGGTGAGCGCGACGTCGCCTGTTCCCGGAGGCATGTCGACCAGCAGGTAGTCGATGGGGCCCCACGAGGTCTCGCTCCAGAACTGCCTAATGGCGCCTGCGATGACCGGACCGCGCCAAAGGACGGGGTCGGTCTCGTTTTGGAGCAGCAGGTTGGAGCTCATGACCTTGACGCCGTGCTCGGAGATTTCAGGCAGCATGAGGTTGCCAAGGGCATGGACGTGGCGTCCGCTCATACCGAACATCTTGGGGATAGAGGGACCGGTGATGTCGGCATCGAGGACGCCGACCTTGTGGCCGTGACGGGCAAGCTCGGTGGCGATGGCACCGGTGACAAACGACTTGCCGACACCGCCCTTGCCGGAAAGCACGGCGATGACGCGCTTGACCTCGGACAGCGTATTCTCCTCAAATTGCGACGGCGACGTTTGTCCGCCGGCGGCCTGTGCGTGCTCGCAACCCATGTATGACTCCTTTGTATATGTTGGGGCCGGGGCCCCGTGATGTGACACGAGCGTCATTGTACCCTCGTTTGCGAGCGGGAGTCATTTACGATGCATTTGGGCCGAGCGTGCTTGCAATACGATGGGTCCAAGCGAATGGGCGGGCTTACTGAACTTTGCTGGCGAACTCGAGGTATTGCATGCGCTGCAGCTTGTCGATCGTCGAGGCGTATGGGCTGTCTTCAGATTCCAAGTCGTAGCGCAGCCCGTCGGCACCAAGGTAGCCGGCGACATTGATGGTGGGCACATCTGACCTTGTTGCAAGCAGAGCCTTTTGATAGTCGGTGAGCGGGGCGCCGATCTTATTAAGGGTAATGGCTGCAACCTCGTTTGCCCCGACGGTGTCGTAGACGTTGAGCTCGGTATTGCCGGCGATTTCATAGTTAGCCCAGACAAAATATGTCGACTGATAGATACGGAAAGCGTGGCTTGCCGTATCTTCCTGAGGGTACAGCTCGTCGTTGAGAGCCGTTGCGGCGCTCGGCTGATGGTCGCCAAAAAAGACAAGGACAACCGGTCTGCCGATATTGCGGAGCTCGTTGATAAAGTACTCGAGGTCCCGGTCGGATGCGTTGATGCAAGTAAGATAGGTATTGAGCGCGCTATTGGCGCCCTCGCTGGCTCCCTCGACCCAATAGTTTGTCAACTCTTCGGCGGGAACGGTGCCATAGTCGTAGCCGCCGTGATTTTGCATCGTGACGTCAAAGATGAACTGCGGGGCTTCGTCGGTTCTAAGCAGGTCGAGTATCTTGTCGTAGGTGGCGTAGTCGCATACGCCGGCATGGTAACAGGGCGCACCTTCGAAATCGCCGATTGAAAGAAAGTCTCCAAAGCCCAGCTGCTGATAGATTTTATCTCGATGGTAGTTGACGGGGTTTTGCGGGTGCATAGCGGTAGCGGTATACCCAAGCTCTTTAAGGTCCTTTGCCAGGCTGTTGACGCCATTCATCTGATACAGCTGATAGGGAATCTTGCCTAATCCGACAAAGGCCGTTGTCGCTCCGGTCAAAAATTCGAATTCGGAGTTCGCCGTTCCGCCACCGGCGACCGAAGCGAGCATGGTGCCGCGAACAAGTGTGTCGGGAAGCGAGTTGTAGAATGCGGGGCCGGTGTACCCGGCCGCCTGGAGCTG
>USIL01000094.1:0-5967 GCA_900554655.1 uncultured Collinsella sp. | reverse complement strand
CCATCGGCGACGCTATGGCGCGCCAGGCCCGCATGCGCGGTTTCGACGTGCTGCATCCCATCGGCTTTGACGCCTTTGGCCTGCCTGCCGAGAACGCCGCCATCAAGCACAACACGCAGGCTGCCGCCTGGACGTATAAGAACATGGACCAGGCGCTCGCCACGATGAAGCGCATGGGCTTCTCCTACGATCTGGATCGCATGGTCAAGACCTGCAGCCCCGATTATTACCGCTGGGGCCAGTGGATCTTTGAGAAGATGTGGGAAAAGGGCCTGGTCTACCGCAAGAAGAACCCGGTCAACTGGTGCCCCACCTGCAAGACCGTTCTGGCTAACGAGCAGGTTACCGAGGGCAAGTGCTGGCGCTGCGGCACCGAGCCTGAGAAGCGCGACCTTGAGCAGTGGTACTACAAGATTACCGAGTACTCTCAGGAGCTGCTCGACGACCTGGAGAAGCTCCCCGGCTGGCCCGAGCGCGTCAAGCAGATGCAGGCCAACTGGATCGGTCGCTCCGAGGGCGCCGAGGTCGACTTTACCCTGTGCGACCAGGATGGCGAGCCCATCGAGGGCGATGAGGGCAAGATCACCGTCTTTACCACGCGTGCCGACACCCTTTTTGGCGTCTCCTTCTTTGTCCTGGCTCCCGAGTACGCCGGCCTGCATGAGCTCGTCGAGGGCACGGAGTACGAGGAGGCCGTCACCAAGATCGTCGAGGACTCCAAGCATATCTCTGCCGTCGAGCGTGCCCAGGGCACCCTCGAGAAGCACGGTGCCTTTACGGGCCGCTATGTGGTAAATCCCGTCAACGGCGAGAAGGTCCCCGTGTGGGTTGCCGATTATGTCGTCGCCGACTACGGTACCGGTGCCGTCATGGCCGTTCCCTGTGGCGACCAGCGCGACTTTGAGTTTGCCCGTAAGTACGACCTGCCGATCGTGCCGATCATCCTAGACGATGACGATCGCGCTGCCGTCGAGGCCAGCGGCGAGACCATCGATACCTTCCATGCCGAGACCGTCGACTGGGATTGCGCCCACGCTGCCGAGGGCACGCTCGTCCAGTCCGGCAAGTACACCGGCATGCGCGGTGGTAAGCACTCCGAGGGCGAGGCTGCAATCGTGGCCGACCTCGAGGCCATGGGCTGTGGTCGTCGCAAGGTCGAGTTTCGTCTGCGCGACTGGCTCATCAGCCGCCAGCGCTATTGGGGCAACCCCATCCCGGCCATCCACTGCGAGCACTGCGGCATCGTGCCCGTGCCCGAGGATCAGCTGCCGGTGACGCTGCCCGAGAACCTTGACCTGGGCGCCGGCGAGACCCTTGCCGAGTGCAAGGAGTTCTACGAGACCACCTGCCCGGTGTGCGGCCGCCCGGCCAAGCGTGAGACCGATACCATGGACACCTTCACCTGCTCCAGCTGGTATTACCTGCGCTATACCGATCCGCACAACACCAGGCTGCCCTTCTCCCGAGAGGCCGCCGACCGTTGGATGCCCGTCGATAACTACATCGGCGGCATCGAGCATGCCATTCTGCACCTGCTCTACAGTCGCTTCTTTACCAAGGCGCTGCGCGACCTGGGCCTGCTGAGCGTGGACGAGCCCTTCACCAACCTGCTGTGCCAGGGCATGGTCAAGGACGAGAACGGCGACACCATGTCCAAGTCCAAGGGCAATGTCGTGCCCCCGAGCTCGGTCATCGAGCCCTACGGCGCCGACACCATGCGTTTGGCGATCCTGTTTATCGCTCCGCCCGAGAAGGACTTCGACTGGGATCCCAAGGCCGTCGAGGGCGCTAACCGCTTCATCAAGCGCGCCTGGCGTATCGTTTGGCAGCTCGTCCAGTCCGGCGACGCCAACGTGGCCTTCGACAAGTCCGCGCTCGACGAGGTTGCGATGAAGCTCTATCGCGAGCGTCACCGCACCATCGCCAAGTGCACCGAGGACTTCGATCGCGGCCAGTTCAACACCGCGATCTCGGCCGTCATGGAGCTCGTCAACGCGGCGAGCGCCTACCTCAACGCCACCGAGGGTACCGCCCGCGACAAGGCGCTGTGCTACGGCGTGGCTAAGGATATCGTGAGCGTCCTTGCCCCCATCTGCCCGTTCTGGGCCGACGAGCTGTGGCACGAGGCCCTCGGCTGCGAGGGCAACGCCTACACCGCCGCCTGGCCCGAGTTCGACCTGGCCGAGTCCGTTGAGGACACGGTGCAGATCGTGGTCCAGGTGCTCGGCAAGGTCCGCGGCCGCGTCGACGTTGCCCGCGATGCCTCCAACGAGGAGATGCAGGCTGCCGCCGAGGCCGCCGTCGCCAAGTGGCTCGAGGGCAAGACGGTCGTCAAGGCCATCTGCGTGCCCGGCAAGCTGGTCAACCTGGTGGTCAAGTAAGCGCTGCGCGCAAAGCTGACATGCAATAAACGAGGGACGGTCCGTTTGGGCCGTCCCTCGTTTTGCATGTACCTGCCATGGTGTCTTCGGTCAATTGTCCTATTCTTGTGGAGAAGCTGTGCGCACGCTGACCTGCAGATTCGTACTGTGCTTGCACGTTTCCGCAGCTATTGGTATAGTTTGCTTGCAAATGAAGTTGTAATTGAAAGAAGTGGGGTTTCGGCCCCGCTTCTTTTTTGTATGGATGGAGGTGCCGCAATGGTCAAGACCAAGACCGAGCAGGCGATCATCGACGCGCTCGAGGCCGTCGCTCCCCAGCACGATGTCGACATCGTCGACGTCGAGCTCGTGGGTGCCACCAAGGCCCCCTGCGTGCGCGTGCGTATCGAGGGTGCCGAGGGTCAGAGCCTTTCGCTCAACGACGTCACGGCCAACACCAAGTGGGTCGGCGATGTGATTGAGGAGCTCGACCCCATCTCTTCGAGCTATACGCTCGAGGTGTCGAGCCCGGGTATGGCGCGCCCGCTGCGCCGCCCGTGCGACTTTACCCGCTTTGTGGGCGAGAACTGCGAGCTCACCTCCACCGCTACCGAGGGCCGTCGCAAGTACGCCGGTAAGATTGCCGCCGCCACCGAGACGAACGTGACCCTCGAGCTCGAGGGCGGCGAGTCCGTTACCCTCGATTTCTCTGATGTTAAAAAGTGCAAGTTGAAGCCCACCTACGACTTCAAGCCCGCGAAGGAAGGAAAGTAAGATGGCAGCATCCGACATGATGTCCGCCCTGATGGAGCTTTGCCAGGAGAAGCACATCGACCAGCTCTACCTGATCGACCGCCTGGAGCAGTCGCTCGCCAAGAGCTATGCCGAGATCCTGCATCTTGAGTGGGGCGCCAAGGTGACCATCGACCGCACCACCGGCAAGATCTACGTCTACCGCTTGGAGCCGATCGACGATTCCATGGACGAGGAGGGCAACTTCACCGAGTTCGAGGAGATTGACGTCACCCCCAAGAACACGAGCCGCATCGCTGCCCAGCACGCCAAGGCCGAGATCAACGCCATCGTGCGCAACTCCGCCCGCGAGCAGATCTACGAGGAGTTCTCCGGCCGCATCGGTGACCTCATCAGCGGTACCGTGCTGCAGTCCACACCCGACTTCACGATTGTCAAGATCCGCGAGGGCGTCGAGGCCGAGCTGCCGCACTTCGACCAGCGCCGTTACGAGAACGAGCGCAACGAGCGTCCGATGGGCGAGCGCTACCTGCACAACCAGCACATCAAGGCCGTGATCATCGACGTTCGCGACCCCAACTCCAACCTGCAGCCGGTTCGTGGCGAGCACAGCCGTCCGCCGATTGTCATCTCCCGTACCCACCCCGAGCTCATGCGTCGTCTGTTTGAGCAGGAGGTGCCCGAGATCTATGAGGGCACCGTCCAGATCAAGTCGATCGCCCGCGAGCCCGGCCAGCGCTCCAAGGTCGCCGTCCACTCGCTCGACGACCGTCTGGATCCCGTGGGCGCCTGCGTCGGCCCCAAGGGCAGCCGTGTTCGCGCTGTCGTGGGCGAGCTCCGTGGCGAGCGCGTCGACGTCATCCTGTGGGATGCCGATCCTGCCGTCTACGTCGCTAACGCCCTGTCGCCCGCCAAGGTCACCCGCGTCCTCATTGACGAGGAGAAGGCCTACGCCGGCGTCATCGTGCCCGACGACCAGCTGTCCCTCGCCATCGGCAAGGAGGGCCAGAACGCCCGCCTCGCCGCGCGCCTGACCGGCTGGCACATCGACATCAAGTCCGAGACGCTTGCCGCCGACATCCTCAAGAACGTTCCCGTTCACGAGGAGCCCGCCGCCGACCTGATCGGTGACGAGGAGGACGAGGACGTCCGCCGCTGCGAGTACGTGTCCGAGGACGGTATCCAGTGCCGCAACCAGGCTCGTCCCGGCTCCCGTTTCTGCGGTGTCCACGACACCGACGCCTTCGATGATGCGGAGGACCTGATCTAGCGCGCGTTCGCGCCGGGCGGGTCCCGGCGCGTCTTCCACGCTCGTTCAGTCTCTAGGCACCCAAGGTGCCAGAAAGGGTAGGTGAAGTCATATGGCAAAAGTCCGTGTGTCCACCCTGGCCAAAGAGTTCGGCATGACCTCCAAGGAACTGATGGGTCATCTTGCCGAAATGAAGATTCCCGCTAAGTCCGCTTCCTCCACCTTGGAGGACGCCTATGTCGCCATGGTCCGCAAGCAGCTCGCCTCGGTGATCGAGGCCCGCGCCAAGGAAGTCGAGGCCGCCAAGCAGGCCGAGGAGGAGGCAGCCGCCGCCGAGGAGGCAGCGCGCGCTGCCGAGGCCGAGCGTGAGCGCATCGCCGCCGAGAAGGCAAGAAAGGAGGAGCGCCGCCAGTTCGCCGCCGCCCAGGCTGCCGAGGAGGCTGCCCGCGCCGAGGCCGAGGCCAAGAAGAAGGCCGAGCAGGAGCGCCTTGCCCGCGAGAAGGAGGAGGCTGCCCGCGAGGCCCAGCGCCGCGCCGTCCCCGCTTCCGACTCCGGTTCGCGCTTCCGCTCGCTGCTCGACCAGATCGCCGCACAGGAGACCGTGCTCAAGGAGAAGAAGGACGCCGAGGAGAAGGCCAAGGCCGAGCGCGCCTCTGAGCGCGGCAACCGTCGTGGCGGCAACAACGACCGTCGCGGTGGCCGTCGTAACGATCGCAACGCCTCCGACAACAACTCCGATCGCAATGCCTCCGAGAGCCGTCCGCACAGCCATCGCACCAACGCCAGCAACAACGTCGCTGCCGGCATGGACTTCCCCAACCCCGATAAGCAGGGTAAGGGCAAGAAGCGCAAGGGCGGTCACGGCAACGATGAGGACCACTACAGCCGCATGGCTCGTGAGGCCGAGGAGTACAGCCGCGAGAAGGTGCTCGAGGAGGCTCGTGCCGCCGTCGAGGAGGCCTCTCGCGAGTCTACCGGTCGCCGCAAGAAGCGCAAGGAGAAGCGCGAGCGCGAGGCTGCTAAGGCTCAGGAGGAGCGCAAGATTGAGGAGGCGCTGGCCCAGGGCGTGAACCCCGAGGAGCTCGACGCCATCAAGGTCTCCCAGGGAGTTACCGTCCAGGAGCTCGCCGAGGCGCTCGACGTTCCGGCCAACGACATCATCAAGCGCCTGTTCCTGCTGGGTACGCCGCTCACGATGACGCAGTCCATGTCCGACGACCTCGTCGAGCTCGTTGCCGACGACCTGGGCCGTCAGATCAAGATCATCACCCCCGAGGAGGAGAACACCTTCTCGTTCTACGACGATCCCGCCGACCTTAAGCCCCGCGCCCCGGTCGTCACCGTCATGGGTCACGTCGACCACGGCAAGACGAGCCTGCTCGACGCCATCCGTCACACCGGCGTCGCTGCCGGCGAGGCGGGCGGCATTACCCAGGCCATCGGCGCTTCGCAGGTCATGATCAACGACCGCAAGATCACCTTCATCGATACCCCGGGCCACGCTACCTTTACGGCTATGCGTGCCCGCGGCGCCCAGGTGACCGATATCGTCATCCTGATCGTGGCTGCCGACGACGGCGGCATGCCTCAGACCATCGAGTCGAT
>USIL01000093.1:0-6006 GCA_900554655.1 uncultured Collinsella sp. | reverse complement strand
ACAAACCACCGCGCTGAAGACGGCGATAAGAAAAGCATTCTGGATGCCCGAATTGAGCGAGCATATGCAAACGAATATGACGCCGCCTTTGCCGCCGCGACCATCAAGAACTACGCGTCGCTACCGCTCGCGACGATCTTGGCCGACCACCCTCAACTGCTGAAGCGCTGCACAAAGATCATGGGCGACCCCGACATTCGCAAGCTGACAGACCCCTATGCCCCAAAACGCGACAACGATTCGTACGTTCTTACCGTAGGCTGCCTAGCCCATATGCTTACGGCGCTCGACACGAAACTCAAGCTCGAATGGGAACCCGACGAGCGTCATGAACTCGAAAGCAAGCGGGACACCCTGCGCACCGCACTGTTCCTTCCGTTGGACGGCCTCAAGCGCTGCAACGTCGAGCTCAATACACAGGCGCGGCAAAAGCCCGGGACCACGGGGCAGAAAACTCCAAGACCCCATGCGGCCATCGTCGACCGCAACCGATATAACCGCATGACCGCGCACTTTTCCGCCGAGGGAGCAGCCATAAGGACGCTGATCGATCTGCTGTGCCTCCTGAGCATCAACGAGCTATTTGAGGGCTATCTCGCCCTTGTTCCCGCGACGGCACCCAAGTCGGTAGCAAAGATCATCGAGACCTGCAGACGCCAGTTTGAGCGCCATCGCAATGGCAGTGAGATGAACGTCAGCATCGCGCAGTACTACGCGGCTCATTACAAAAATGACGGATGTGCCCCTGTCGAGCATCAGCTGCGGCTCGCCTACACCACGCCCACCGCAACGCTCCATCGCTTTGGAGCCCTTGGCGCTTGCGAGCCGCACGAACAGGCAGCCTGCCCCACAACCGAGCTCGATCTCAGGCTCGGACGAACCCTGTAGCCCGCCAGCCCCTCCACGGGCAACAATCCTATTCCACAACACAACCAACAGAAAGGAGTCCTCATGGACACCAATCATTCCCCCATCATCAGCCCCCTCACCATGCGTGAATCCGCCCGAGGTATCACGCTCACCAGGATTTACGATGAGATGCTCGCCCGTCGCGAGCTCTCCGTCATGGGAAACATCGAAACCCCGATGGCCCACGACCTATGCCAGCAGATCCGCCTGCTCGATGTCACCGACCCCAGCCGCCCCATCACCATATTTGTCGCCAGCGCCGGCGGAAGCGTGCGATCGGGTCTTGCGATCTATGACGCCATGCGCCTCGCATCGTGCCCCATCCGCACCGTCTGCCTGGAATTCGCCGCGTCCATGGGCGCCGTGATCTTTATGGGCGGTGACGATCGCCGTATGGCGCCCCATGCAGAGCTCATGATTCACGACCCGCTGATCCCCCAGGGGGCAGGCGGCTCGGCACTTGCGCTGCAGGAAACCAGCCGGCGTCTCATGCAGACCCGCAAGACCCTCACGCAAATCCTCTCGGACCGCAGCGGCCTCACGCCCAAGCGCATCCAGTCCCTCACTGCAAAAGACACCTACCTTTCGGCCGAGCGCGCCGTCGAGCTCGGCTTTGCCCACGAAATCCTCTCGACCACCAAGGAGGTCGCCCATGTCTAACCTCGCCAGCCGCCTCGCCGCATCTGAGTCCGCATCGTCCACCATCCTCGCCAAGGATCGAACGCTTTCCTGCGACACCCGCCAAACGGGACTCAACAACAACGCACTTGTGATCGGCCCCTCGGGAGCCGGCAAGACCCGAAACGTCCTCAAGCCCAACCTGCTGCAAATGAACGCAAGCTACATCGTGCTCGACACCAAAGGCACGCTCTGTCGCGAAGTGGGACCCGTGCTGGCAGCCCACGGCTACCGCGTGCAATGCCTCAACTTCGCCGACCTCAACACCGTCCCGGCCCTTGCGCTCGGCATCGAGCGCTGCGGCTACAACCCCCTGAGGCACATTCGCCGCAAGGCGGACGGCAGGCCCAACCAGCAGGACATCCTCTCGGTGGCAAAGGCCATCTGCCCCATCGAGGACAACAACCAGCCTTTTTGGGATCATGCGGCGGCAAACCTGCTGTCGTGTCTTATTGCCTACGTCACCGAACAGCTACCCGCCGACGAGCAGACGATCAGCTCGGTCATCAAGCTGATCGAGCACCTGCAGGACGGTGCCACGGCCCGATTGTTTGACGATCTGATCACGACCGACCCCCAAAGCTATGCCCTCTCGCTATGGCGGCGCTACGCCATTACGCAAAATGCCGAGCGCATGCACGCGAGCATCGTCGGCATCCTTGCCGAAAAGGTCATGTGTCTGGGATTCGACGGTGCGGCACAGCTCTATCGTGAGTGCCATCAGGTGGACTTCGCTTCCATGGGACACGCCCCCTGCGCCCTGTTTGTAACCGTGAGCGATATTGACCGCAATCTCGATCCGCTGACCGGCCTCTTTATTACGCAGGCGTTTATGGGCCTCATTCGTGAGGCCGATAGGCAGCCCGACGGCAGCCTGCCCGTGCCCGTGCGCTTTATGCTCGATGACTTCGCAAATCTGCAGATCCCCCAGATCGACAACGTGCTCTCGATTATCCGAAGCCGCAACATCTGGGCAACGCTGCTGCTGCAGTCGACCAACCAGCTCGATGCGCTCTATGGCGAGGCACGCGCACGCTCCATCATGGGCAACTGCGACACGCATCTGGTGCTGGCGTTCCAGGATCCCGAGAGTGCCCGGGTGTTTTCCGACCGCGCCGACGCGCTGACCAGCACGCTCATGGCGACGCCGATCGATCGCTCGTGGCTCTTTGTGCGCGGTCGCACTCCCGAACAGGTCGAGCGCTTTAGGCTCGAAGACCATCCGCTCTACGGGGAGCTGCCCGAGGCGCAGCGAGACCATGCGGAGGCCGAGATCTAGGCGCAGGGTTCTCGCGGCGCGCGGCGCCCCAGCGATGTTCCACAAAGGCCGTGCGCCCCGGGACTACGGCAAAGCAAAGGGGCCCGCATCCGATAGGATACGGGCCCCTGACTATAAGGCGCGATGCGTTAACAGCAGCGACTACTTGCGATGCGCGCGATAGAACTCGATGAGCGCCTGGGTCGAAGCGTCCTGCTCGGCCTTGGCGGCGTCATCGTGGAAGGCCGGGGTAATCTGCTTGGCAAGCTGCTTGCCCAGCTCGACGCCCCACTGGTCGTAGGAGTCGATGCCCCAGACCGTGCCCTCGACAAACGTGATGTGCTCGTACAGGGCGATGAGCTCGCCGAGTGCGAACGGGGTCAGCGTGTCGCCGAAGATCGAGGTCGTCGGGCGATTGCCCTCAAAGCAACGGGCCGGGACGATCTGCTCGGGCGTGCCCTCGGCACGAACCTCATCGGCCGTCTTACCAAAGGCGAGCGCCTTGGTCTGGGCCAGGAAGTTGCCCAGGAACAGCTCGTGGACATCCTGGCCGCCGTCGGTCGCAGGGTTGGCGGTATTGGCGAAGGCGATGAAGTCGGCCGGAACCACCACAGTGCCCTGGTGCAGCAGCTGATAGAAGGCATGCTGGCCGTTGGTGCCGGGCTCGCCCCAGAAGATCTCACCGGTGTCGGAGGTCACGGCGCTGCCGTCCCAGCGGACATGCTTGCCGTTGGACTCCATGGTGAGCTGCTGCAGGTAGGCCGGGAAGCGGTGCAGGTACTGGCAGTACGGCAGCACGGCGTGGCTCTTGGAACCGAAGAAGTTGACGTACCAGACATTGAGCAGGCCCATCAGCGCGACGGCGTTGTTCTCGAGCGGGGTGTTGCAGAAGTACTCATCGATGGCGCGGAAGCCCTCGAGGAACTGTTGGAAGCGCTCGGGGCCGAGCACGACGATCAGCGACAGGCCCACGGCGGAGTCAACGGAATAGCGGCCACCGACCCAGTTCCAGAAACCGAAGGCGTTGGCGGGGTCGATACCGAAGGCCTCGACCTTCTCGAGTGCGGTGGAAACGGCGACGAAGTGCTTTGCCACGGCCTCGGCGTTCTGCTCATCGGAGCCGTCGATGGCGCCCTGAGCCTTGAGCTGCTCGAGCATCCAGGTCTTGACCTCGCGGGCGTTGGTGAGGGTCTCGAGCGTGGTGAAGGTCTTGGAGACGATGATTACGAGCGTGGTCTCGGGATCCAGGCCCTTGAGCTTCTCGGCCTGGTCGTTGGGGTCGATGTTGGAGATGTAGCGGCAGTCGATACCGGCGTCGGCATAGGGACGCAGAGCCTCGTAGGCCATGACCGGGCCCAGGTCGGAGCCGCCGATGCCGATGGACACCAGATGCTCGATCTTCTTGCCGGTAACGCCCTTCCACTCACCGGAGCGCACGCGCTCGGCGAAGGCATACATGCGGTCGAGGACCTCGTGCACGTCGGCGACGACGTCCTGGCCGTCGACGATGAGCTGGCCCTTCTCGCTTGCCGGGCGGCGCAGCGCGGTGTGCAGGACAGCGCGGTCCTCGGTAGTGTTGATGTGCTCGCCAGAGAACATGGCGTCGCGGCGCTCCTCGAGCTTCACCTCGCGGGCAAGATCGCACAGCAGCTTGACGGTCTCATCGGTCACCAGGTTCTTCGACAGATCGAAGTGCAGGTCACCGGCGTCAAAGCTCAGCTTGTTCACGCGGTCGGCGTCAGCAGCGAACCAGGCCTTGAGGTCGATACCTTCGGCCTCGAGCTTCTCCTGATGAGCCTCGAGCGCCTTCCAAGCGGCAGTCGACGTAGCATCGATAGGTGCGGCAACAGTTGCCATAGAGTCCTCCTCAGCATACGGGCGCACGCCTCCATGCGCCCGGACATTCAGATGCCACTATTCTAGCGCAGGTCAAGACTACAATCAGCGAGCGTTGCCAATCGGCCCCCAAACGGCAACCGATTAAAAAGGGACAGGCTTATTTTGGCAGGTCAAACGCTTTACCAACCAAAAATAACCCGTCCTTTTATGGCAAATATTAGGCCGCGGCGCAGATGCTACCGAGCAACTCACGCAGAGGAGACCCGATGCCCTCCAGCAGTTCGGGCGCGATAATGGCAAAAACGGGAACCTCACCGGTGCCCACGACAGCAGGCGCCTTGCCCTCCGAGAGAATGCATCCATAAGGGACAAAACCGTCTTCGCCGGCATCGAGCGCCGCCATGCGACGCGCGAGCTCGCGCGCAAAGCCAGCAGTATCGGCATCGCCAATCGCCAGGACAAAGTCCACGCCCTCATCGGTTGCCAGGGCTACGGCCTCATCGACCAAATCGTCTCCCCCGTCGCCCCCGGCCGAACCGCAACGAAAGAGTACGCGTTCGAGCAGGGCACGATCGAGCGAGCCCAGCGCCGCCGAAACGAGCTCATCGCGCGTGTGCTTGTCGCCTCCCAGCACGACCAGTGCCTTGGTGCCGCCATAGTGGGCAACCAATCGCCCGCACCAGCGAGCCACATCCCCATCCGCAACCAAGCGCGTCGGCATACCAAACCCATAGTTGACCATTATCCCCACAACCCTTCCGTGCTTTATGGTGGTATCGATCGTTAGGCTCATGCTACGAAGCGAGCTTTTCCGAGCTGTTTCGCGCTCTTTAGGGCTGCGTTAAAACCCCGATGAAGCCGCACGACCATACTTGCCAAAAAGGGACAGATTTTGACGGTGTCCGTGCAAGCGGGTATTATCGAACAGGTATTCGATAAGAACATGTGTTTGATGGAAGGGCACGGATGGCGCACGAGCAGCACACCTATATCTGCATCGACCTCAAGACGTTTTACGCTAGCGTCGAGTGCGTCGACCGTGGGCTCGATCCGCTCACCACCAACCTGGTCGTTGCCGACGAATCGCGCGGACGCACGACCATCTGCCTCGCCATCACGCAGGCTATGAAGGACCTAGGGATTCACAATCGCTGCCGCCTATTTGAGATTCCCGACGGCATCGACTGCATCAAGGCCGTACCGCGCATGCAGCACTACATGGAGGTGTCGGCGCAGATCTACGGTATCTACCTGGAATACGTCAGTCCGCAAGACGTTCACGTCTACTCAATTGACGAGTGCTTTATCGACGTGACACCCTA